>JBGTEZ010000186.1:0-5625 GCA_041747535.1 Gemmatimonadaceae bacterium | reverse complement strand
TCCTTCCTCGCCGACGCGCGCCGAAAACGTGAGTGAGACCTGCTCGAGCTTCGTGGCCAGCTCCTGCGCTGACCCACGGCGAACCTCTTCAGCCTGCTCGAGCCTGCTCCGCTCGCGCTCGATCCGTTTCCGGTTGCCGGGTGTTGCCTCGTAGGCGAATCCCCGTGGAAGGAGATAATTGCGGGCGTATCCGGGGGAAACTTTTACAATGTCTCCGGGGTGGCCGAGCTTTTCGACTGCCTGTCTGAGAATGACTTCCATGTTATTGACCCTTTGAGTGATCGTTCGACCGCGCGTGCTCCGGGCGCGGTGTCAGTTGTTCAGGTTGTGCGAACCCGGCGCCGCCAGTCCAGCCACGTATCGCCAAGGCCGAGACCGATTGCCAGGACGCCGAGAATCGGGGGCGCCAGAAATGCCATCAACACAACGACGATGAACAGAATCCGGCCCCGTGACATCCACGCCATGACGCCGAGGCCGCGCGTCAGGTAGAGCCCGCCGAAAAAAAGCAGCAGGTTCAGGCCGGCGTTTTTTCCCTCGACGAATGAGGGCAGGAGGCAGAGCGTTGCGCCCACTGCCAGCCCCCACACGAGCTGGTCATTGAATCGAAACTCCTTGAGCGGTCCAAGCGGAGGGCCGACCGGAACCGGCGAGAGCCGGTGATAGAGGGCCCACGCCAGCGCCAGCGCCCCCAGGGACTCCAGGGCAAGCAGCGCCGGCAGCAGATTCGCCGCGTACTCCGGCACCGCCCGGAGCTGGGCCTCGCTGCGATCCGCGACTTCGTCCAGGCTGGGTGATTTCTTGGACCACCCGACCCAGGTCGGACTCTCAGCAAGCTGGTGCAGAGCTTCGATCGATTCTCCGCTCCGCCGCGTGAGCTCATCACCAACCGCATGCTTCACGCGGTCAATTCCACCGGGTGAAGACAGTGCGATCGCGAATCCAACCCCCGCGGCGAGACCGATCGCCGCGAGCGCCCTGACGAAAAACGGAGTGGCAGCGCTCCAGAGACTCACTGCCCCGAAGCTTGCCACCAGCAACAACACCCAGCCGCGCGCCATCTTGTCATAGGGCGTGCCCGGCGGACCGGCATGCTGGAGCAGCATCCACACCGAGAGCAGGACCCAGATGAACGCCAGCGCGGCGCGCCCGCCCAGCTTCCACCCTAGCAGCGCGCAGATCCCCACGCCCGGGACGATGAGCAGGAGCGTCTGCTCGATCGGAACGATCGAGCGGAGGATGGGAATGAGAGGAAGCAGAAGAAACGCAGCCAGCGCGAACGCCAGCTGCCGCCACGATCCCCGTTTGGGCTCGGTCGTGACTGCTGCTTCCGTCATCTATCCCTACCCCTGGTGCCCGCGGATGTAGGGGATGAGCGCCAGAAACCTCGCCCGCTTGATCGCTGTCGCCAGCTGCCGTTGATGGCGCGCGCATGAGCCGCTCAGGCGCGAGGGGAGAATCTTCCCCTGGTCGGTGATGAACCGGCCGAGGGTGCGGTCGTCCTTGTAGTCAACCCAGCGGACGCGGCTCTCGCAGAACGGGCAGCTCTTTTGTGGTCTTCTCATCGGTTAATCCTCGTCGTCGTCGTCATCATCGCGCCGCGTCGCCGCGGCCAGCTCTTCCTCGGACTGCGGCGGAGCACCGACTTCGTGCTCGTGCAGCGTAATGAGGTAGCGAATGACTCCGTCGTCGAGCTTGAGAGCTCTCTCGTACTCGGGAAGCGTGGTGGGCTCGGTGGCGAATTTCGAGACGACGTAGTAGCCGTTTTCGCGCGGGCCGATGGAGTAGGCGAGCTGGCGCCGCCCCCAATGCGCGACTTCAGGCTGCTCTTTCGTATCGAGCATGCCGTGGAAGCGGTTGATCTTGTCGGAAATGGCGGCGTCTTCGAGCGTTGAGTCGAAGATGTACACCGCCTCGTATGTGCGAGGCACGTTGGCAATCCCCCCTGTGGTCGTGGTCCGCCTCCCAACTGGTTGCCGAAGTGGGAGGAAGGTGTGAAGGCCAAGACAAGGCCGTTGTGAGAGAGGAAAACTACTGCTTACATGGGCTCGAATCAACTGGAAGGATTCGTTTTGCGTCTTGAGTTTACCGTTTTTGCGTTCTCCGTTTTTGCGTTTTGGCCGTGCACGCAACGACGGACAACGCAACCACTGTAAACTCATCACTCAAAAAGAATCTCCCTGCGCCCGATGGATCCGCTTCCAGGCGCCTGGACCCAGATGAATTCCTGCCGTCCGCCGCCTTAAAGTGTGTCCTCACCGTTTCCCTGAGGCCGACTGCATTCGGGCCCTCACCCCGACCGGGCTCGCCTCCTAGCTTGCTCCGTGCACCCACTTTGGAGATCCCATGCGCACGAAAGTCAGGTTCAGCGCCGGCGTGATCGCGGCGCTTCTCGTTCCAATGTTTGCTCTGGTGAGCTGTGATGATGACGACATTGCCGGCGTCGGCGATGCTACCTACACCGCTACGCTCAGCGCCGCGAATGAGGTGGGCACAGGGTCGAACGTAACCGCAACCGGCACCGTCGTATTTGTAGACCGCGGGACGTCGATCGAATGGACGATGACGGTGAACAACCTGGCAAACGTGACCCAGTCGCACATCCACGGTCCGGCCGCCGCGGGTGTAAACGCAAGCGTCATCATCAATCTCTTCATGCCGAACGGTCCCACTGGAACTCTGAACGGCGAGGTTGCGAGTGGTACGATCACCGATGCCAACAATGCCAGCGTTTCACTCGATGCGCTGCGCGTCATGCTCGACGCCGGCACGTCCTACGCGAACGTGCACAACTCGGCGTTTCCCGGTGGCGCGATTCGCGGCCAGATTATCCGCTCCAACTAACAGATCGAGCTAGACGTTGAACCGGAAGAGGAGCACGTCTCCATCCTGGACGACGTACTCCTTGCCTTCCGACCTCACCACACCCTTCTCGCGCGCGCCTTTCCATCCCTCGTTGCCGACGAACGAGTCGTAACCGACGGTTTCGGCGCGGATGAATCCGCGCTCGAAATCGGTATGGATCACCGCGGCCGCTTTCGGCGCGGTGTCGCCGCGGTGGATCGTCCAGGCGCGCACTTCCTGCTCGCCGGCGGTGAAGTAGGTCTCGAGTCCGAGCAGGTGATAGCCGGCGCGGATGAGCCGGTCGAGTCCGGCTGACTCGAGCCCGAGCGACGATAGAAATTCAGCGCGATCCTCGGGTGGCAGCTCCGCCAGCTCCGCCTCGATCTTGGCGGAGAAGGGAACCACTTCGGCGTGCTCTCCGCTCGCGGCAATCGCGGCGCGAAGGGCCTCGAGGTGCGGTCCCTCATCCCCTGACAACTCGGCGTCGCTCACGTTGGCGGCGTAAAGCACCGGCTTGACGGTCATCATCGACAGGGGAGCGAGGAGCAGCTTCTCCGCATCGGACAGCCGCGCGTGCCAGAGCCCTTTTCCATCGCGCAAAAACAGGTACGCCTTCTCCAGCGCCGGCAGCTCGGCCACCGCTTCCTTGTCGCCCGTGCGCGCGCTGCGGCGCGTCTTGTCCAGCCGCTTCTCCAGCGTTGCAAGATCCGCCAGCGCGAGCTCGAACTCGATCACCTCGCGGTCGCGAACCGGATCGACCGATCCCATCACGTGGGTGACGTCCTCATCCTCGAAGCAGCGGACCACGTGCACGATCGCATCGGTCTCGCGGATGTTGGAGAGAAACTTGTTCCCGAGCCCTTCGCCTTCGGCCGCTCCCTTGACCAGACCCGCGATGTCGACGAATTGCACCACCGCCGGCACCGTCCGCTTCGGCTGCACCACTTTCGTCAGTGCATCGAGGCGCGGGTCGGGCACTTCGACCATGCCGACGTTGGGCTCCACGGTGCAGAACGGATAATTGGCGGCTTCGGCCTTTGCGGCGGTGAGGGCGTTGAAGAGCGTCGACTTTCCAACGTTCGGGAGTCCTACGATTCCGAGTTTCAGCATGTACCTAGTGTAGCGTCCCCATAGTTTGATGCATTGTTCCTCCGGGTGTCTCGAGGATACTTCCCCGGATCACGATAACTACAACTTACGAAGGTAGTCTTCCGTTGCAGGTGGAGCGGTTGCGGGCAGTTGACCTATGCGGACCGGAGGATCAACTGCTACTGCTGATCTTCGACTAACTGCGGACTGAGGACCTACTGCGGACTGAGGACCTACTGCGGAATACGGAGATAGCGCGTCCGACGTCCGCCGCGGGGATTTGCTGCTTCAGGCTGGCCGCGATGCGCGTCCGCTGTGATCAGCAATGTTGACCCCGTATGTCTCATTCGCCGACGGAGAGTGGCAGGCTAATGCGAGGATGAGTCGCAGATGTTCCGTTGGTCCTCTGCCCGCAGTAGGTCCTCAGTCCGCAGTAGGTCCGAACTCCGCAATTAGTCGAAGATCAGCAGTAGCAGTTGGTCCTCTTTTCCGCATAGGTCAACAGTCCGCAATCCCTACGTCAATGCGTTACCGGACATCCCCCTAGTCATCAGTTGGCTCGGAGTCTGTCGGCGGAGCTCGATTGTACAGGTTCATCGCGCGCTCAACCCCGTCGCGGAGCCACGTTTCCGTCGCTGTTGCCAGTTCGGGAAGGATGGCCAGCACGTCTTCGCGTTCGTCACGCGCGAACGGAGCCAGCACAAAATTCGTGAGGCTCGGGAAAATTCCCTTACGCTCCTCGCTGGGCCCGACACCGATGCGGAGTCGCGCGTAAACCTGATTCCCGAGCGCGGCCTCAATACTCTTGAGTCCGTTGTGGCCACCCGCGCTGCCGTGCGCCCTTATGCGAAACCGCCCGACCGGGATCTGGACTTCGTCCGAGACAACCAGCAGGTCGTCCGCGGCCTTCCAGTTCTCGAGACGCAGGTAATTCTTGAGCGCCTGGCCGCTCAGGTTCATGTAGGTCTGCGGCTTTACGAGCCTGACCTTTTCTCCCGCTACGAGCCCGTCAGAAATCCGCGATTCGGAATCTTTCTTCCACCCGTCGAAACGCCAAACGTCGGCCAGGTGGTCTACCAACCACCAGCCGACGTTGTGACGAGTCGCTTCGTACTCGCGGCCCGGGTTACCGAGGCCGAGTATGACCTTCAAACGCTAATCCGATCGGGATCTGGCGCCCGCCGAACACTTGAATAGCGCGGGATCTGGCGCGGCCGAAAACGTGAATACCGCAGCTACTTCTTGGAGTCGCCGCCGCCCTTCTTCGGAGCGTCGCCGGAATCCTCGTCATCTTCATCTTCCTTGCCTCTGCCGATGACTTCGGGCTCGGCACCGGCAGCCCCGGCCTCACCCTCAGCCGCTTCAGGGGCAGCAACGGCCTCGATCACAGCACGCGGAGCGGCGCAGACGCATACCGAGCCTTCCGGATCGTCCAGGACCTCGACACCAGCGGGCACCGAGATGTCGCTCACGTGTAGCGACCCACCGACGAGGAGGTGCGACACGTCGACCTCGACGTGATTGGGGATGTCCGAGGGATCGACCTTGATTTCGAGCTCACGGAGCGTCTGATCCAGCACGCCGCCGCCGAGGCGAACGCCTTCGGGAATTCCCATCAGCACGATCGGCACGTTGACGACGACCTTCTCTCCGGCGACGAGCGCCTGGAAATCGACGTGCAGGATCTGGCGC
>JBGTEZ010000185.1:0-1943 GCA_041747535.1 Gemmatimonadaceae bacterium | reverse complement strand
GCGGTGTGGCCGACGCCGATCTCGGCACGAATCCGGTGATCCAGCGCGGTGACGTGCTGCACTGCGATTTCGGCATCGTCGCCCTCCGCCTCAATACCGACACCCAGCACATGGGATACGTCCTGCGGGAGGGAGAGACCGCGCCGCCCGCCGGGCTCGTCGCCGCGCTTCGCACGGGCAACCGGCTCCAGGACATCGTGATGGAGGAGATCAAACCGGGCCGCACCGGCAACGAGGTGCTTAAGCTCTCACTCGCGCGCATGCGCGCAGCAGGTATCGACGGAACGGTGTACACCCATCCGATCGGAATACACGGTCACGGCGCCGGGCCGCTCATCGGTCTCTGGGATTACCAGGACGGCGTGCCGGGCCGCGGCGACGCGAAGATAATCCCATCGATGTGGTTCTCGATCGAGCTCCAGGCCACGTCACCGGTCCCGGAGTGGAATGGCCAGCGCGTGCGCATGGCGCTCGAGGAGGACATGACGATCGACGCGGCGGGAGCGAAGGCGTGGGCCCTTCGGCGTCAAACCGAGTTTCACCTGGTGCGCTGAAACAATGTTGCGATTTCGCTGGGGTTCCGCGCTAACCTTCGGTTTGGCCGCTTTCGCCTGCTCGCGTGGGGAGCGTACCAACGACCCATCCCCAGCCGATACGCGCACGGCGTTCGGCGCCGCGAGCGGCGTCACGAGTGTTGGCCCGGCGAATGGACGGGCATTTCGAACCGTTCCGCTTGAGCCGATGAGTGGAGATGCGGAGATCCTCTTCGGCAACCCTGATTCGGCCGGACCCTTCGTGATGCGAATCAGGGAGCTGGCGGGAACAGTGGTGCCGCCCCATACGCACCCGGTCGACGAGCACATCACCGTGGTGAGCGGGACCTGGTACTTCGGAATTGGCGAGCGGTTCGACAGCACGGCGCTGCGCGAGCTCAAGGTGGGAGCGTATGCCTTCGCGCCGGCGGGCACCACAATGTTCGGCTACTCACCGGACGCGGCGGTCGTCCAGGTGCATGGCGTCGGGCCGTTCCACATCCATTGGCGGGACAGCGTACGGGTCCTCGACGAGCCGGGAGCGGCAGGCACCTTTCGCTTCCGGAAAGGCGACGAAGTGGCGAGTCCGCGCGGAACGGGTCGGATTCGCCAGGGGTACGCCTCGGGCACGCTGATTCAGTACGAGATCGAAGGCAGTGATGGGACGCTGTTCATGGTCACTGACACGGAAGCGGTCCGATTGCAGAAGCGCTGAGCGACACGTCCCGTCCGCCACCGTAATCCTGCCGCTCGCTTCGCCTCAAAACGTCAGCGGCTCGGCGCTACCACGATGACCTGACTGGTCTCATGTCGAATCGCCGGCCGCGTCCCCAGGATGTACTCGGCAGGCTCGAAATCGATGGTAGTAAGGATGGATGATCCCGGTGGAGAGCTGCCGAGACCGCCCCATGGCTTGCCAGGGTCCGCCGCCGTCTGTGCCAGGAACTCCTTCCCCGTCATGCCCGCAGGTACTTGCTGAAACTTGAACTCGTAGTCTTTCTGAGTCGCGTTCTCGACGCGAATGAGATTGCGTCCACGGCCTATGCGGCCGGAGAAGTGCACGACTCCGTCGCCGGTGATATGCGCCGTCACTGTGGGTCGCGGGACTGGAGCGTGCTTCTTTCCAGTCCTGACGACGGTGATCGAACGCGACATGCCATTGAGAAAGTGATAGCGCGCGCGGTCTTCGCGCGCTGAGCCGACGTAGCAGACGAGGACGTAATTTCCCGGCTCCAGATCGAGCGTCGCGTTCGAGGTACGCGGAGGCATTGAGAAGCTCGGGCCCCCGAGCTGCCTCGCCCAGGGCGTTTCTCTTTCGCCTGACTGCGCCGCTCGATAGAGATCACTCATGGTTTTGCCTGAATCCAGGCGCACGACCCACAGCATGTGTGCCCCTCTGGTGTCGTCTCC
>JBGTEZ010000184.1:0-5374 GCA_041747535.1 Gemmatimonadaceae bacterium | reverse complement strand
ACTACGCTCCCTCGCTCCGCTCGGTCGCGGGTCTCCTGGTCGCTCGCTGAAACTCGCTTATGCAGGCCCCCCACCAAACTCCCCAAGTAGTAATAAAGCGCTGGAGGATCGCTCTCCTCGTGGCGCTGCACTCGCGCGCCTAGCTTCGCTCGCCTCTATGTCCGGGTGCGGGCCGCTCGGGCACGTGCCGCCGCGAGCCCCGCACGACAATGCAGCGCGGAGCGCTGCCGTGATTGCGACCGTCTGTAGGGAGGAGGTGAGGATATCCTCGCAGGCGCTTTCCAAAGCGAGCGACAAAGGAGACCCGCGACTGAGCGGAGCGAGGGAGCGTCGTTAGGGGCTCCGCCCGAGCGAGCGTAGCGCCGAAGAGGGTATCCTCGCCTCCTCCCCATACAAAGATCTTAGCGGCAACGCCCCGCGCCGCTGATAGCTGAAGGCTAAAGGCGGAACGTGCCCGTGCGCGCCTCGTAGTGGCGTTTCTCTCCGCCGAGCAGCCTGACCACTATCGTGCGGACGCCGCGCGTGAGAGCGGTTCCAGGGTTTTTTTCGCCTCGCACCGCGGGCTTGAGCTCGCCGCGCAGCCAGCGCTCGACCTCGTCGAGATCGCTCAGGGACAGCATCTCCACATCCAGCAGCAGATTGTAATAGCCGCGTTGTCCTTTCCGTGGCAGCGCGATCGCGGTCTGGTAGGGAGCTTCGGCGGCGGCCGCGGCGGCTTCGAGTGTTGGATGATCGCCGAGCGCCTCCGCCTTCTTGTTCACCACCCGCGCGACCTGATAGCGCTTGCTCAGCACGTCGTACTTGAGAATGACATCCCACTCCGACGCCGCCTGGATGTCATCGAACCAGCCTCCCGACTTCCAGCGCTCGAGACGGTAGTGCAGCCGCGCCGGGAATCCGTTGGCGAGCAGGTCGCGCATTGCGGCGTCGGTCAGCAATCCCGCCGATGACACGGTCGGCGCCTGCTCGGCCCACGCGCGCTGAGGAGGTGCGTGCACCTCGACACGCACCTTTTGTCCGGCGAGCGGCGATGTTAAAACGATATAGCCGGCGAGCGCCAGCCTGGCTGTGAGCATCTAGAAGCGTCGCCGCGCGCGCAGGAAGAAATTCGCGGGCTGACTCGCGTCCGACACCGCTTTGGCCGCGTAGATGCCGAAAATGCCAAGATCGAGACCGAGGCCGACGTCGGTTCTGAAGGTTCCGAACGCGGGGATGCTGCCGCTCCGATACTGGAGAGTTCCGCTCGGCGGTCCCACCAGCCAGCCCCGGCCGGCATCGACGAATGCCACCGCTGTCGGCTCCACGGTGAATCCGATTCCCCGCAGGCGTATTGGCCTCCAGTTGAGGAAATCGAAAATCGGCGACAGGATCTCGTTTCGATACTCGAGCTGGATGAGCGCGACACGCTCACATTGAGCCGGATTGCCGGCGGGCACGACCCCTCCGTCGCTGCATTGCGCGACGTCGACGATGCCGGGATCGATTCGTCGGAAATCAAATCCGGGGAGAGTCCCTATCCCTCCGGCTGAAAACCGCCGCTCGAGGGGCAGCTCGTCGCCGTGCAGCCAGCCTCCCAGCACCAGTCGCGCGTTGAGCTGCGTGCTGGGCGAGATGCGATTGTAGCGGCGGAGATCGACCAGCGCTCGTCCATAGCTCACGCGCGGGGAAGGAGTCTGCCGCGCCGAGGGAGAGGTCAGGCCGACGTCCGTATACGAGCCAGCCCCTCGCTCATACTCGGCGAGGACCAGCCAGCCAGTCGCCGGATTGACGGGGTGGTTGCGGGTGTCGACGTTCGCGCGCGCAACCGCGAGATGAAATCTTCCGGCGTCGACCTCGGGGTTGGCCCGCCAGGTCTTCCCATTGCTGAAAACCGAATACACGGCGCGCTCGCGCCTGGACTGCCAGCGCTCATCGCTCCAGTCGAATCCAAGGCTGCTGCTGGCGCTCATGTGAAACGTCGCGCTCGCCTTCGCTCCGTGCCTGCCGAAGTAGTCGCGGAAATCCCGATGACCGAAGAGCGTCGCGAGGCTCGCGTCCGGCTCACCGAGCTGCCACGTCTCGACCGGCGTTACGACATCATACGAGGTGACGCCGAGTGAGTACCCACGCCCGCGGCCGACGCGCACGTCGGCATCGATACGGTGGCCCAGGTTCTCGGAATCCCAGTGGAAGGTGTTCGCGCTCCGGATGATTCCGAGCACCCGAACGTTGAACGCGGCACTGCCGGCGCTGTCTCTGAACACCGGGCCCAGATGAACCGGAAGTCCTTCGACCCGGTTGTAGGTTTTTCCGGAGGTGAGCATCAGGCCACTGCTCCGGCTGCGGCGTGCCCATAGTCCGAGTTGCTCGGCAGTGCTGTCGGCGACGACGGTGTCAGCTTCGGCGATCGTCGTGTCCGCTCGACTCGCGGGCCGCACGACCGAGGTCGCCGAAGTGTCGCCAACCTGGGAATGCGATGCCGTGGCAAGGACGAAGTGCAGCCCGAACAGGAGCGCCAGCTTTGACGCGGGAATTATGGTCATGTCGGCTTATACCCTGTCAGCGATGATTCCGAGTCGCTTCATGCGCCGATAGAGGTTTGGCCTGTCGGTGTCCAGCCTCCTCGCGGCGTCGGCAACGTTTCCGCCGGACTCGGCCAGCGCTCGCGCGATCACCGATCGCTCAAAGGTATCCAGTCTGTCCGCCAGCGAAGCGGCCTCGACAGCTTCACGTGGCTCGGTGGCAGCGCGCTCGAAAGAACGCGCGCGCTCGGGCGGCGTTGGAAACGGACCGGGACGAGGGAGCTCATCGCGCTCGACGATCAGGACCTCTTCGACCTGTGGCCCCGTCATTTCGGCGCCGGGGTGAAGGATCGCCAGCCGCTCGATGATGTTCGCGAGCTCGCGCACGTTCCCCGGCCAGGGGTAATCCCGCAGCAGCACCAATGCATCGCTCCGCCAGCGCGGCTTCGCCTGGCCGGTTCGCTGGAGAAACTGCTCCGAAAAATGCTCCACCAGCTCGAGGATGTCGTCCCCCCTTTCGCGGAGCGGCGGAATCGCGAGCGGGATGACGTTGAGGCGGAAGAACAGGTCTTCGCGAAACGCTCCGGCCCTCACCGCGCGCACGAGGTCGTGATTGGTCGCGGCGAGTATCCTGACATCGGTGCGGATGACCTTGTTCCCGCCGACGCGCTGAATCTCCTTCGCCTCGATTGCGCGCAACAGCTTTGCCTGCGCATCCGGTCCCAGGTCGCCGACCTCGTCGAGAAAAAGAGTACCGTGGTGCGCGAGCTCGAATCTGCCGATGCGGGTCTGCGTCGAGCCGGTGAACGCGCCTTTCTCGTGACCGAACATCTCGCTCTCGACCAGATCGCGCGGGATCGCCGCGCAGTTGACCCTCACGAACGGCTTCTCGCGCCGCGGGCTCGCATCGTGGATCGCGCTGGCGACGAGCTCTTTTCCGGTCCCTGATTCGCCCGAGATGAGAACCCGTGCGTCGCTGGGAGCGACGCGGTCGATCATCTGGCGCACAGCCGCCATCTGACTGCTCTTGCCGACCATGCCGCCGGTGAAGCCAAGCTGCGCCCTCAGCGATCGGGCGACCCGTCGTGTCTGGCGCAGCTCGAGGGCTGATGCGACCGCGAGGACTACGCCCTCTGGCGTCAGCGGCTTCTCGAGAAAATTGAACGCGCCGAGCTTCGTGGCATTGACGGCGTCGGCGAGGCCGGCGCGGCCGCTCATCATGATGACCGGAAGATCGGGCGCCGCTTCGCGCAGCTTTGCGAGCGTGGCCATCCCGTCGAGCGCGCCGGGCATCATCAGATCGACGAGCGCGATGTCGGGCTCACCTTCACTTACCCTGGCGACCGCCGCGGCTCCGCTGTCGGCTTCGGTGACCTCGTACCCCTCGGCCGTGAGGAGCGCGCCGACCATGCGCCGTATGTTGGGCTCGTCGTCGGCGATGAGAACTATCGGCACTTACGTGTTGCGATCGTGCGCGGCGTTGGCAGGCCCGACCTGGCGCGGCTCGGGGCGAACCGCTCCCTCGGAGAGAAGCCTGGTGGTGAACCGCTGCCCCTCCGAGATTCGCTCGACTTCGATCGCGACCGCTTCGATCGCCCGCTCCATTCGCTCCAGGCGCTCGGCAACCTCGTTGGGAACCCGCGGTTGTCGCGAGTCGGCGTCCATCCGCCTCGCAAACGCCTTGGCGATTGGAATGCCGATTCCCAGGATGATTGCCATCGCGAAAGCGGCAAGCGGAACGATGATTCCTGTGTGCAACATTCAGATCTTCCTTTCGGCGCCGGTGCCGTTTGCGGGTATCGTGAACTGTATCTCGGTTCCCTTTCCCAACGTGCTCGTCGCGTCCACGGTTCCATCGTGCGCCCATATCGCCTGGCGCGCGATGGCGAGCCCGAGACCCGTTCCGCCGGGCTTGCTGGTGACGTACGGCTCCCAGATGTCCTCCAGCTGCTCGGGGGCGATCCCGGCTCCATTGTCGGCAACGGTGATTCGAACCGCCTCCCGCCCCCACAGCTTCGTGACGCTCGCGCGCACCGTGATGCGGCCCGTTTCGCCCGATGCATCGACCGCGTTGAGAAGAACGTTACTGAGCGCACCCGCCAGCGCGCCATTGTGGCCGTGAACGCGGGGAAGATCATTCTCGATCTGGATGTCGAGAGCGAAGTCGGGCGGAAGACAGCTGCGCGCCGTGTAGCGCACCAGATCCGCGATGTCCACTTCCGACGGCGGACCCTCGGGCAATCTGCCGAACTCGGCGAAGCTCTTCGCCATTCGGTCGAGCCGGTCCGACTCCATCTGGATGACGTGAAGATTTTCCTGCAGCGCTTCGGGCGCCTCCTTGCGGAGCCGCGCGAGCGCGAACCGGATCGGCGTCAGCGGATTCTTGATCTCGTGCGCGACTCTGCGCGCGCTCTCGCGAAAGGCTCTCAGTCGCTCTGATTCGACCGCCTGCTCGCGCCGCATCTCCAGCTCCGAGACCATTTCGCGCATGCTCCGGCGGAGCGTCTCGAATTCAGGAGCGCCCTTTACGCGGCTCATCGTCACCTGTATGGTGGTCGCGCTGCCGTCGCCGTTCCGCTGGACCGGTGCCGCGGTCGGCTCCGCGGGAGGAGGCAGAGGCTGGCCATGCCCAATCAGCTCGGTCCAGCGCACGAGCTCGTCGAGAGGCCGACTCAATTGCCGGCTCAGATGTCCCGCCACCCGCGACGCCGCGCCCGTGAGGACGAGCAGGGCCAGGATCCCGGCGATCGCGATGACCCGCACGGTCCGGGTCGCGAGGAAGCTGTACCGCCGCGCCTGCTCGACGGACGTGCTCAGCTCGCGCTCGTGAGCATCGATTGCGGCCCGCTGGGCGGGGGTAAGGGGGGCAGATC
>JBGTEZ010000183.1:0-2564 GCA_041747535.1 Gemmatimonadaceae bacterium | reverse complement strand
CCGCGCGCGCCGGCGGCGCTATCGACGCGTCGGGCGCGGCGGCATCAGTCAAATGCGATTAGCCCTCGAGCGCGCGATCATGGCGTCGATGCTCCACACACCCGCTCCCGAGAACACGAAATACAGAAACAGGAAGCAGTAAAGGATCGCCGGCGTCCCCATGTTCTCACTCGGCCAGAATCCCATCGGAAAGTGGCCCTGAAAGTACGCGACGGCCATTTCGCCCGAGAGTATGAACGCCACCGGCCGGGTGAAGATACCGAGCACGAATGCCAGGCCGCCGAACACCTCGAGAATGCCGGCCAACCCAACCTGTGACATGAGATCGAGCGGCGGTTGTCCGGGCGGCATTGGCGGGATGTTGAACAGCTTCATCGTACCGAACGTGATGAAAACCAGGCCGGACACGACGCGCAAAACACCGAGCATCCGACTCGGCCAGGGAGCCGGCGCAGGATCGAAGATCGACATATCATTACTCCTTTTTGTCGTGTTCGTCCGCGGCTGTCAGCGCCGCGACCAGCTCCCGACAAAATGGTGGGATGTCCGCCACGATGCGCCCCCAGACGAGATTCCCGTCGCGAAAGGCGGGCTCATCAACCCACTGCGCTCCGGCGTTTACGAGATCGTCCCTGATGCCGAGTGAGCCGGTGGCTCGCCGGCCGGAAACGACACCGGCCGAGATCGCGACAAGTCCACCGTGACAGATGATTCCGATCGTCTTGCCCGCCGCATCCATCTCCCGAACGAGCCCGGTGACGGACGCGTGCCTCCGCAGCTTGTCGGGCGCCCAACCGCCGGGAATCACCAGGGCGAAGAGGTCGCGGCTCCTGAGCGAGTCGATGCGAGTGGTGGGAGTGATCTCGAGCCCATTCTTCCCGCGCACCGGCTCGAGGTCGAGCCCGGCGGCGACGACATCGGCGCCTTCCTCCTGGAGCCGCATGAAGGGGACGAAGAACTCGAAGTCCTCGACTCCTTCCGCGACGAGAATCGCGATCTGCCTTCCCTCGAGGCGCAGCCCGGTCATGGTTTCGACACTGTTGCGGGTTTCCCGGTCATCGGCACGAAGCGAACCGGAATCGTCCGGCGCTGGATCACGCCGCGCTCAGTCCGCTCGATAATCATCATGTCCTGGGATACGGCACCAACCGGGATCACCATCGTACCGCCTCTCGCGAGCTGGTCGACCAGAGCCTGCGGCACTTCGTCCGGGGCCGCCGTCACAAGGATCGCGTCGAAAGGCGCGTGCTCGGGCCATCCCAGATATCCGTTGCCGGTTTTCACGTTCACGTTCCTGTATTCCAGCTCCGCCAGAATGGTCCGTGCCCCTTCGGCCAGCTCCGGAATGATCTCGATCGTATATACCTCGCGGGCGATTTCGCCCAGAATCGCGGCCTGGTATCCGGAGCCGGTGCCGATCTCGAGAACTCTGTCGCCGGGACCGATGTCAGCCGCTTCGGTCATGTACGCAACAATGTACGGCTGCGAGATGGTCTGCTCGGATCCGATCCTGAGCGGGTGATCCCCGTATGCCAGCTCGACTGCCGCGGGACGCACGAAGCGATGGCGCGGAACCTTTCGCATCGCGGCGAGCACCGCCGGTGCCTTGATGCCGCGCGCCTCGAGCTGATTCTCGACCATTGCGTAACGCCGCGCCGCGAATGAATCGCTGGCGGCGACGCCGTTCCCGGCCGCGGAGGATCTGGCGGGCTCCGATGCGCAGCCCATCGCCGCCGGCACCAAATAGTAGCATAACGCGACTATATCGCGCCTGGTCATACAGGCCACTCGCCGATCGTCTCCCAGATCTCGCGCGTCACCTCGACTCCCGTCGGAAAGTGCTCGACGAAATCAGCGCGCAGGCGCGGAGCGTCGTCCGCGACATAGCGATCGACTGACTGCTGGTCGAGCGCGCGATAACGAATGCGGTAACGGTGGCCGGCGGAGCGCGCGAACGTCGCTCCGGTGAAGCGGCCCGTCGCAAGGAGCTCGACGATATGGCGGTGCATGTACGCCTCATACTGCTCGACGAGATCAGGGCGAACTTGCGCCGTCACTTCGTAGGTCACCATCTCGATGTCCGTCGCTCGCTAGCGCGCCGGCGCGGGCTTAGCCGGAAGATCGTTCCAGTTCATCAACGCGTTCCAGACCAGCGGGAAATCCTGGTGGTTCAGATAGCGGTGCAGCGGATTGAAGGTGTAGGCGATCACATGCCCCCGCCCGACCGGCGCGTCGATCACTGCTGCCTGGCCGATGATGACGTCGTCGTTCCGCACCATCCCCGAGAGGACATACGCTTCCGCAGCGGGAGCGCCGGAACGGGCGGCCTGGCCTGCCGGCGTCGCCGCCACTCCTTCGCCCGCGCCGGGAGCTCCGCTCGCTGTAGCAGAATCGGCTCGCGCCGTGTCGGGGATCCCGAGCATTGGGCCCGCATCCTTGGGCTCCTCCTCGTCCTTGGCCGGCTTGGTTCCATACTGGAGGACCATCATCCCGCGATCGCGGCGGGCGAGGGAGAACAGCGATCCGTTTCCTCGAAAAATGTGAAACGTCTCCGGATACCCGTA
>JBGTEZ010000182.1:0-11443 GCA_041747535.1 Gemmatimonadaceae bacterium | reverse complement strand
GGCCCGAGTGGAAGCTCGATGAGCCGCGACGTCACCGGCGCGGGGGCGAGCGCCGTTGACTCCGTCGCGCCTGCCGCTGTGTCGCGCCCGCTTCCGTTCCGCACGAAGGTGGCAGGCGCCGGCGTTGCCGCAGCGAGACCTTCGCGGTTCAATGCAGCGTCGCGGGCCGCCAAGGCCGCCCGCAATACTATTCTGGTGACGGGCGCAGCGATGTCCCCGCCGGCGTAGTGTGAGCCACCAGGACTATCCAGCTTGACGAGAACCACGTACTGAGGATCCTCCGCCGGAAACAGGCCGACGAATGACGCGGTATAATTGCCCGCGGTGTAGCCCGCGTTGAGTGATGTGCGGCGCGCGGTGCCGCTCTTCCCTGCGACCGCGAAGGTCTCGAGATCGGCCTTGGTGGCCGTTCCTTCCTGCACAACGGCGAGAAGCATGTCTCGAACCGTGCGCGCTACTTCGCGCGACATCACCCGCCGCACCGGCCGTGGTTCGGCGCGGTAGAGCAGCTCGCCGTCGGCGGAACGGATCTCTTTCACGAGCCGAGGCTCCGGCAGCTCCCCGCCATTGGCTATCGCCGAGTACGCGGCGACGAGCTGAAGCGGCGTCACCGCGATCTCGTAGCCGAGGAGGATCGACGCTGGAGTCTGGCGCGACCACGACGCGGGCTCGCGCAGGGTTCCCGTCGCTTCGGCCGGGAGCGGAACTCCCGTGGTCATACCGAACCCCAGATCCCGAAAAGTGTCGTACTTCTCGCGCGGCGAGAGCCGCTGGCCAAACTGGACGATGCCGACGTTGCTCGAAAAGCGAATCACATCGGCGAGGGAGAGCTGAGTCGCCTTGTGCATGTCGGAGATCGTGCGTCCATCGAGCTCGAGCTTTCCGTTGAACGTCGGAATCACTTCGTCCGCGCGCGCGCGCCCGCGCGCGAGAAGTGCGGCGGCGATGAAAGGCTTGAGTGTCGAGCCCGGCTCGAACGGCTCGGTGACGGCGGTGTTCGACGAGACGTTTTTACCTGATCTGTTCGAGGCCATCGCGAGAATCTCTCCCGTGAAGGGATTCATTACGACGATGTCGCCACCGCTCGCGCGAAGGCTGTCTACCGCCACCGAGAGCTCTCGCTCGCTGATGTCCTGGAGGCCGCTGTTGATGGTGAGCGTCACTGTCGCTCCGGGCCGCGGAGGGTCGGACCAGGCATCGGGCGTCTCGAGCGGGCGGCCGTCGGTGTTCCGTGCGAGAGTGACGCGCGCGGAATCCCCGCGGAGCACCGAATCGAGACCGAGCTCGATCCCGTCAAGTGGTTTGCCCCGCGCGTCGAGGCCGCCGACGATCCTCCGCACGCCGCTCGACGGCGCGTATACGCGCTGAGTTACCGGAGTGAAGTGAACGCCGTTCAGCGTGCCGACCGAGGCAACTCGCGCCGGACTGTAAAGCCCGGGCAGGTCTACCCAGCGCCGCTTGCACGCCAGCGCGGATCGAATTGGCGAAACATCGACTCGCGCACGCTTGAGCGCGGCGATGACAAATGCAGTGTCGCGCATTTCAGGCAGCGCGACCGCAACCCTCACTAGCTCGCGGCTCTCCACAAGCGGCTTTCCGCTCGCATCGAGAATGTCGCCGCGCGGCGCCGGCGACGCCGACGCGAAAAACTGCTGGCGTTTGGCCCGTTCGCTCCACTGCTTCCCGTCGACGATCTGGACCTTGGCGGCGCGCGCGACGAGCGCCAGCGCAAACAGAACCAGCACGCCGTGAACGATCGAAACGCGGTTAGGGGTTGGCATCCTGAGTCTGGCGGGGAAGAATGACGACCTGGGTGTCTGCCGGAATCCTCAGCCCCAGACGGTTCTCGACGGTTTCGCCAAGACGCTGCCTGCTGGATGCTTCACGTATCTCGCTCTCGAGGCGAACCCTCTCGCCCTGGAGCTGGCCTTTCCGCGCGTCGAGCGTGGTAACGGTCTCGGACTGCCTTATGCCGATCGTCCGTCGCCAGACGACGGCGAGCGCGACCACCACGAATGCGGCGAGGAGAAGCCCGACAAGGTTCCGGCCGCGCATTTTCAGGCGCCGCTCTGCCAGGCGCGGAGGCGCGCGCTACGCGAGCGCGAATTTGCCTGAGTCTCTTCGGGACCTGCCGTGACGGCCCGTCTCGTGAGGAGAGACCCCAGCGCCTTCCCGCGGCAGGTGCAATGCGGCTGCTTCGGCGGGCATATGCACGCGCTGCTCCACTCGCGCATCGTGTGCTTGACGAGCCGATCCTCGCCCGAGTGATAAGAGATGACAGCGAGGCGCCCGCCGGGCACGAGACGTTCCCTGAGCTGAGGAAGCGCCTGCTCGAGCGCGCTCAGCTCGTCGTTGACAGCGATCCGGACCGCCTGGAACAATCGGGCGAAATCGCCCGGGCCCATGCGCGCGCCGAAGGCCCCGCGAATGGCGCCCACGAGATCGTCGCTCGTCGCGAGCGGGCGATTTTCTCGCCGCCGAACGATCTCGCGGGCGAGCCGCGCGGCCCGGGGCTCGTCTCCGAACGCGCGAAAGACGTGGGTCAATTCATCTTCCTCGGACGTGTTCAGCAGCTGTGCGGCATTCACAGGAGAGCGACGGTCCATCCTCATGTCGAGTAACGCACCCGGCCGAAAGGAAAACCCTCGCTCGGCGCTGTCGATCTGGCGCGAGGACACTCCGAGATCCGCGAGAATCGCATTGAACCGCCGGTCCTCGAGCTCGGGAATCGTGTCGATCTCGCCGAAGTTGCCCCTCAACGCATGAAAGCGGCCGGAAGCCTCGTGGGCCGCCAGCCGCTTTCGCGCTTCGTCGATCGCTGCCTCGTCGCGGTCTATCGCCGTCACGAAGGCCCCCATTGAGAGGAGAGCGGCGCTATGCCCTCCCCCGCCGAGCGTACAATCCAGCACTTGGTCCGCGCCAGCAAACAGCGCCAGCACCTCTTGAACCAGAACCGGAGCGTGATAGGACGTGTCCCATCGGCCCGATTCCGGGCCGGTCACTTACAAAAGCGCCCTATCATGCTGTCGACGGCGGGCGTGAATTGCGGGATCGCCGTCAGAAGCTGTGCGGCTTCATTCGGGAATTTCTGTCCGCCGGCCGGCAGGTTCGCCTGCGCCAGCGTGAACGAGTCGCGGGCCGTACGCGCGAGGGCGCAGTTTTTCTTCTCATTGGCCTCGATCGTCGCGCTCTGCCCCACCGAGAAGGCGCTGGCGCCGATCAGGAACTTTGCATCGGCTGACGCCTCCAGCGAATCCGACATCGCCAGGAATCTGATTGCGCGCTGGTAATCGGCGCGGTCCTTCGAGGCCTGCGCAGCCTTGAACGAGTTGTTGCCCTGTTGCAGCGCGAGCTGCGCCAGGATCGTCTTGTTCACGCCATTGCGTGAGGCATCCTGCAGGGTGAGAGCCACTGCATCAGGCTGATTGAGCTGACCCTGCGCCTGCGCGAGGATCAGATATGCGTTCTCCAGCTTCGGGTTCGCGACGAGCGCGCGCTTCGCAGCGTCCGCAGCGCCCTGGGCGTTCCCGTTCTTCAGCAACGCCGAAGCGTTGAAAAGAACGAGGTTCGGGTCGTTCGGGAACTTGGCCGCTCCACGCGCGATTGCTTCGCTCGCGAGCTGCGGCTGATTCAGTCCTGAATACGCGGCGGCAAGACGGGTGTAGAAATCCGCTGTCGCAGCGGCGGTGTCCACACGTATGAGCTCATTGCCGACACTCACCGCCCGCTCGAAATCCTTGGCGTTCAGGTAGACGAGCCACGCAAGACTGAGGAGCTGCGGGTCGCCTGGATTGTTGACGAGCAGATCGCGAATGAGCGGTACCGCCAGCTGCGGCTGACCCGCCTCACCCAGGGTGTTGATGACATCCTGAATCTGGCGGATGTTGGTCGGATCAGCTGCCGCGAGCGCAGGCAGCACCTCCAGCAGCTTCGGATCCTTTCTTCCTCTGTAGATCTCGGCCAGAAGACGGAGAGCCGTAATGTTGCGTGGATCGTTTGCCCGGATGCGCTCGGCGACGACAACGGCCGAATCTTCCATCTTGGCTCTCGCGTAAGCCTGGGCGAGGCAGACACCGACGATGTTGGCGTTCGGGTTCCTCTGCAGCTCGGCGCGCGCGGCGGCGATTGCTTCGGGATACTTGCCCTGTGAGGAGTTGTTGTGGCACTGCTCCTCGGCCGGGACTTGTGCCCGCGCCGCCTTGATCGCTTTCGCGATCTGATTCGCGGCGTCGTCGAGACGGGCGGCCTGGGCGGTGGGCAGAACCTGCCCGCGGGTCATGTCACGCGACAGAACGAGCCGGCCGTCGATCTTGTATCCGGTGGGTGTCTTGGTGACGCTGCCATCGAGGTACTGGGCGGCGCGCACCAGGCTGGCCAGCGCCTTCGCATCACCCGGCGCGAGCGCCTCGGTGGTGGAGTAGCCCGAGGACTGGAGACTGTTGTTGATGTCAGCCTTGGGAACGACGATCAGCTCCCTGACGTTCGATTCCTTTGTCAGCCTGTTCCTGATCGCCTCGGCGGCCTGAACGCCAAGCTCCTTGTCGGCGCTCTGGAGCGTTGGGATCATGACTCGCTCGACCGGCCCTTTCTGCGCTTCGGCTGTTGTAGCTCCGAACGCCAGACAGACCGCGGCGGCGAACACGGACGACAGACCTGAACGACCATTACGTGCCTTCAAGGGTGTAACCTCCAATGCGTTGACCAATCTTACCCCGACCCTGGCGGGTGGGTCCCGAGAATCGTTCCATGAGCGAGGAGGGACTCGAACCCCCGACATCCTGCGTGTAAGGCAGGCGCTCTAACCAACTGAGCTACTCGCCCGGTGCAGAAACCGAGCCGGTGTTTCTATCCCAGGATTGCCAGTGGCACCAGGACGCAGTATCCCACTATCAGCAGGATCGGCGCAAGCGTTTCACCACCCCTGATGAGGTCGGCGTAACCGACGAGAAGCACGACGGCAGCGAGAATCCAATAGATCCATGACCGCCGTGTAGCGGACCCGGATCTGGTGCCGGACATGCCGGCAAAATCGGTTTTGGCCATAAGCGACGTAGTGTAGAGTGCGCGGAAATCGGTGTCAACCCGAAAGATAGCGCGTTTGGTCAGGCCGGACGCCCACCCTGTGTGTAGTGGAGCTCCACCCAGTCCCGGTAGCTGCCATCCATGACGCCGCGCCACCACGACTCGTTCGCGACGTACCAGCTGATGGTCTTTCTCAGGCCGCTGTCGAAGGAATCGGCGGGACCGTAGCCTGTCTCCAGCGTCGCTTTCATGGCATCTACGGCGTAGCGCCGGTCGTGGCCGGGCCGGTCCGGAACGAATATGATCAGCTCGGCGGTGTCGCCGCCCAGCGCAGCCGGGCACTTCGGGAACTTCTCGCGCACCTTTTCGTCCTTCGCGAACAGCGTGTTCAGCTGTGCGCAGATTCCGCGCACCACGTCGATGTTCTTCCGCTCCGAGTTGCCACCGAGATTGTAGGTCTCGCCAAGGCGCCCCTTCTCCAGCACCCGCTCGATTCCCCGACAGTGATCCCGCACGTAGATCCAGTCGCGGATCTGCAGCCCATCACCGTAAACGGGAAGCCGCTTGCCCTCGAGGGCGTTGACGATGGTGAGCGGAATGAGCTTTTCCGGAAAGTGATACGGTCCGTAATTGTTGGAGCAGTTGGTCGTGGTGACTGGCAATCCGTAGGTGTGGAAGTAGGCCCTTACGAGATGGTCCGATCCCGCTTTCGAAGCGGCGTACGGCGAGTTCGGAGCGTAGGGCGTCTCTTCGGTGAAGGCCGGAGCGGTCGGCGAAAGAGTGCCGTAGACCTCGTCCGTCGAGATGTGGTGAAAGCGCGTCGGACCCGCCGACCAGTCCTCGGACCACACCGCGCGCGCCGCTTTCAGCAGCTCGTGGGTGCCGCGGACATTGGTATCGATGAACGGATCGGGCCCGTGAATGGAGCGATCGACGTGTGACTCGGCGGCGAAATGCACGACCGTGTCGATGCCCTCGCGCTTCATGATGTCGCGCACCGCATCGGTGTCGCGGATGTCGGTCTTGCTGAAGCTGAACCGCGGGTGGTTCGCGACCGGCTCGAGGTTGGAAAGGTTGCCGGCATAAGTCAGCGCATCGATCCCCACCACCGTATCGCCGGGATGGTGCTCGACCCAATAGTGGACGAAGTTCGTTCCGATGAATCCGGCGGCGCCGGTCACGAGCATTCTACGCATTGCCGAAAATTGCCTGGGTCATGTGTGAGTGGGTGATCGAGCTATCGCCGGTAAGGCACATGTGACGTTGCAGATTCCTGATTGAGTTATCGCCTGTGAACGTCTGCGAAGCTTCATGTTAAGCGGCGCAGAGCCTCAGGATAAGCTGCGCCATATCGGATGCCGCTGAAACATGGTCCGCTCCCGCGAGTGCGAGTGCCGCCTGCGGCATACCATATATGATCGAGCTCTCACGGTCCTGGACGACGCCGAGCCCCCCCGCTTTTCGGATGCGAAGCAGTCCTTCCGCCCCGTCATGGCCCATCCCGGTGAGCACGATTCCTATTGCGGCCGGGCCGAAGCTGTCGGCGATGCTTGCGAAAAGCGGATCCGCCGCCGGCCTGACTCCCCATATTGGCGGCGAGGAGTCGAGTCGCAGCTTCGCGTCACCCGGTGAGCCCGAGACCGTCAGGTGGTGCCCGCCGGGCGCGATATAAACGCGGTTCTCGAGGACCGGCTCGTCGTCCTTGGCCTCACCGACGACGAGCGGGCTCAGAAGATTGAGGCGATTCGCGAGACTGCGGGTAAAGTCGCGAGGCATGTGCTGCACGATCAGGACTGCAGCTCCGACTTCAGCCGGCAGATGCGGGACGATTTCGCCGAGGGCGCGTGGACCGCCGGTGGAGGACGCGATGCAAACGACGCGCTTTGCCATCAGGGGCGGCTTCTCCGGCGCCGGACTCTCATCGACGGCCACCGCCGGTCGCGCCGGCGTGCGCACTCCCGACAGATTCATCGCTCGCGCGGCGTTGAGAGCCGCAACCAGCTCCCGGCGCACCGTAACGAGGTCGATGCTCACAGGACCGGACGGCTTGCGCACGAAATCGACGGCTCCGCGCTCGAGCGCGCGCAGTGTCATCTCCTGTCCCCGCTCCGACCCGGCCGCGCTGAGCATTACGACCGGCCGCGGCATTTCCGTCATTATCTGCTCCAGCGCGTGCAGTCCATCGAGCCGCGGCATTTCGATATCGAGCGTCACGATGTCGGGCGAAAGCGAGCGGATCATCGCCAGCGCTTCGAGCCCGTCTGCGGCTGAACCGATCACCTTGAAGGTTCCGTCGAGCTCGATCAGCTCGGCGATCAGCTTGCGCATGAAAGCGCTGTCGTCGACGACGAGGACGGTTGGAATGTGGTCAGACATCAGGCGCCCGCTACAGTTTCCGAAAAACCCGCTCGCGCGCGTTCACGGGCGAGAAAAGGCCACGGATGTCGCCAAGCAGGGTCTCGACCTTTCCGAGGACGAGAAATCCACCGGGAGCGAGCACTCGGTGAAATTCGCGGAGCACAGCTTCCTGTGCTTCCCGCTCGAAATAGATGATGACGTTCCGGCAGAGAATGAGGTGCGCCCGCTCGAACGGGGGCGGCGCCTGCAGCAGATCCGCCTGCTCGAACCGCACCAGGCGCTTCACCTCGGGGATGACCGTGTGCAGGCCCCCATCTGCCTGAAAGTATTTTGCGCGGAGGGCGAGCGGCGTATCGCCGAGCGCGGTGTCCGCGTAGAACGCGCGCTCGGCGTCGCCAACGCAGTGGCCGTCAATGTCGGTTCCGACGATCGAGACGGAGTCGAGCCGCTCGAGCCTGTCAGTCGTCTCCGCGTGCTGGTGCACGAGGATGCCGAGGGAATACGCCTCTTCACCCGAAGCGCAGCCCGCGCTCCAGATCCGCAGGGCGGACTCGGGCCCCTCCAAAAGCTGAGGAACGACGCGCTGCTCGAGCACGGCATAAGCGTCCCAGTTCCGAAAGAACTTGGTGACGTTGATTGTCAGTACGCGGTAGAGGCGGTCGTACTCGTGCAGGTCCGCGTCGAGGATGTCAGCGTAATCAGAGTACGATGCTGCCCCTTTGGCGCGCATGCGTACCGCGACGCGACGCCGGAGGCATTTGTCCTTGTAGCTCGAACACCTGAATCCCCGTTCCCCGGTGATCTTGTCCATTAGCGCGCGGAAACCCGCGTCTGAAGAGTCGCTCACACCGCGCTCCCTCAGGTACGATTCGCCGACGGTTCGCTCTGTTCGCGGCGGCGCCGCTCCGACGCCATTCCTTCGAGCGCCGCCGCGAGAGTCCGCCTGAGCTGGGGCAGCTCGGGCGCAACGGCAATTCCCTTCTCGGCAGCCGCGCGCGCCTCATCGTAGTCTCCGCGTTCGATACACGCCGCGGCGAGGTTGTTGAGGAGTATTGGAGACTCCGGGTGTGTCTCCGTTGCCCCGCCCAGCAGCAGCATCTCGCGATCCGGGTCGTCGGTCAGCTTCGCCAGCCGCGCGGCGTAGTGAAACCACACCGGCGGGGGATTGCCCGTCCAGAGTCCGCGCGCCTCGCTGAGGGCGATCTTCGCCGTTTGATAATCACGCCCGTGCAAGGCGACGACGGCCGCCTGCAGCTGGATGAGCGGATGCTCGCTGCCGTCCGCGGCGAGAGCGCGTTCGCTGACCAGGCGTGCCTTCTCAAGTTGTCCGAGGCGCTCGTACGCCAGAGAGAGATTGTGCAGCAGGGCGGTCTTGCTCGGCGCATTCGGCGCCGCGGTCATGAAGGCGTTCACCGCGGCGGCCCATTCGCCGCGCCGCAGCGCTATCAACCCGAGAAAAAACGATGCGATGGAATCCGGAACCTCCTCGATCAGCGCGCGAAACTCGCGGTCAGCTTCGTCGTGCATCCCGGCACGATACAGCGCGCTCGCGAGCTCGCGCCGCTCCGAGGGCGTTGCGTTCCGCGGAAGAGTCGGCGTGGTTCTCTTCCGTCCAACGGGAAGCAGGAATGACGCGTTGAGAAGTCCGTAGAGCGCCTTTCCGACCTCGAATTCGCCGAGGCCCGAGTCGCGAATGAGGCCGTTGATGTCGCGGTGTCCATCGATCAGCGGCAGCAGCGCTTCCTGTTCGGCCGTGAGCTTGTCCCGGTTCATCGTGAGGCGCGGACGGTCGATGCTGTACACGAGATCGAAGCTCGGGATCTTCTTCTCGATCAGTGACCATTCGTCCACCCGGCGCGCCCCTTCCAGCAAAAGCGACTGCGGATCGACCGACACCAGCTGCGCGCCCGGCTCCGGCTCGACACCAGCCTCGAAGTTGAATGTCCCGCTCGTCCACGTGAAAAGACTGTAGACGGCGTTCTCGGTGTCGAGCGGCCGGTTCACGATCGACGCGTGACAGATCCGTCCGCTCTCGAAATAGATCGAGCCGAAGCTGTCGTGGAACGAGAGCCCCAGGCATCCCGTCTTCTTTCCCATCGACAGGAGCTGCAGCACGTCGGGAAGGCTCGCCTCCTTGAGACTGCCCTTGATCGCCACTAGAGCATTTCCTCGATCATCCGGTCGGCGACGTTGTCCCAGTCGAGGATCATTCCGGCGTCGGACGAGAGCGATGGAGCCGCGATTTTCCTCGCCGGCG
The DNA here is from genome assembly GCA_041747535.1 of Gemmatimonadaceae bacterium. Lineage (GTDB taxonomy): Bacteria > Gemmatimonadota > Gemmatimonadetes > Gemmatimonadales > Gemmatimonadaceae > UBA4720. Next base: position 1,806 of record JBGTEZ010000182.1, on the reverse strand, counting down.
GCGGCGTCGGTGCCGGCAGGGCTGCATCCAGCGACTCAACGCGCTCGGAGATCTCCTGACTGATGTCCGCCATGAAATCGGCGAACTCGGCACTCTCGTCCTTCCCGTCGTCGGCCATTAGGGCGCTATCCTTTCGCGGCCGGCGCGCTCAAACGGGCGAGCACGAGGGAAGCGATGCCGCGCAGGGACTCGAACACGCCACCGCCCGAGATCGCGTTCGCCGGGAAATGCGGAACGCCGCGAAAGTTCAGCTTGTTGTCGAGCTCTTCGAGCGCGCTTATCTCTTCCGCCGGAAGATCTCGTTTGTTGTACTGCATCACGAGCGGCATCGTGCGCGGATCGAATCCGTCGTCGGCGAGGTTCTCGTGGAGATCCTGAAGGCTCTCGATGTTCTCGGCGAGCTGGCGCGACTGGCTGTCGGCGACGAACACCACACCGTCCACACCCTGGAGCACGAGCTTTCTCGTCGCGGCGTAGTACACCTGCCCGGGAACCGTATAAAGCTGAAACCGGGTGTTGAATCCCGAGATGGTGCCGAGGTCGAGGGGGAGAAAATCGAAGAAGAGGGTTCTATCGGTCTCGGTCGCGAGCGACACCATCTTGCCCTTTCTCTCTTCGGGAAGCTGCGAATAGATGTGCTGCAGGTTGGTCGTCTTTCCCGATCGCCCCGGTCCATAGTAGACGATCTTGCACGTGATCTCGCGAGTGCCGTAGTTGACGACTGACATTTCCGGATCAGCCGATCGGGCCGAAGAGCGAATCGAGGCTTCGGTTCAGCTCGCCTTCGAAATCACCGGCAGGCAGCGGTTTGGCCGGCTCAGTATGCGGTCTGAGCTTTTCGAGCGCCTTCTGGAACTCGCCGAAGTAGATCTCGACCATGCCGAGCGAGCTCTCGCGGTCAAAGACTCCGACGAAAAGGAATTCCTGCTCTCCGGCCATGCACCGCGCCATGAAAACCTGGCGGTCACCGCCGGCGTGGTGCATCTCGTAGAACGGTTTTCCATACAGCTGGCGTCCGAGCTCGCGGGACGACGCGTTGATGGCCGAGGTCAGGGCGCAGATCGACATGACGTCCGCGGCTTTGGAGAACCCGAACTGGCCCACCGCCCTGCCGCTGGGATGAAGCAGCACGCCCGAGATCAGGCGCGCGTCTTCGGCCAGTCTCTTGAGCGGAGCCGCCACCCATGGCTCGACTACAGTCGGATCGGTCATTGCTTCTCCCGGGCGGCTTGCATCATGTCGAGTCTCACACGTCCAAGGTTGGCTTCCGGGGTGACGATCGTAACGACGACGACGTCGTTGGACCCCACTACGCAGATATTTCCACGCTCGGCTTCGAGCCGCATGAACGACGGCGTTCCGAGGCGGGCCGCGTGCGAGGCGCGGCTGACTTTCGAGTAAAGATAGGCCGCGAGCGCGGCGGTGTGCTTTCTGGTGTCTGGCGCGCCCGCTGTCGCCCCCTTGACCGGGCTCGCTTCGATGATCAGGCCGTCGGCGGCGCTGACCACGATTGCCGCGGCAACCCCCGGTACGTGCGACAGGGTAGCGACCACTTCAGCAGGGGCCTTCACGCGCGTCCCTCCATCCAGTTGATCGCCAGGGCAACGGAGCGCGTCAGCACTCTCCGCACGAGTCCGAGCGGGACGGTAGAGGAAGCGGCGAGAAGAACCACCGCGTCCCCCGTCGCCGGCGCAAGCGCGATGATCGCCGAATCCGTCTCGACGACCACCGCCGTCCAGGCGCCGATCGAGAGGTGCCGCATCGCGCGGGAAACCTCGCCGCTCACGCCGCTGAGAGCGGCGCCGA
>JBGTEZ010000181.1:0-11052 GCA_041747535.1 Gemmatimonadaceae bacterium | reverse complement strand
GTGATCAGAGGTAGCTCAGCCACCAGTCCCGCCGCCTGGCTTTGAGATTCGCATACCATCGACAGAGTGGATACAGCATGAGCGTGCCCAGCGCCCAGAAAGCATACACCGTCGCGAGATCGAACCCAGCCTCGGGTGGCGGAGGCGAGCCGCCGATCGGGCTGCCGAGCAAGTGCTCGTACGGCTTGAGCATGACGATCGATGCGATGACGCCCAATCCGTGCGCGACCGGCCACTGCAGCAGATAGAAGAACATCGGAACGCGCCCGAACGTGATCAATGGCCCAGCGAAGCGATTCGCTCTGACGCCATCGAACAGTCCGAGAAAGATCAGCGCCGGCCCGAGCGTCATCAGCAGGAAAAGAAGTGACGGCGGATACTTGGTGGTGTCGAGAAAAGACAGAACTGTCATCACGCCCGATTTCTGCGCGGCCCATCGCTCCGGATCGCCGTAGAAATTGACCGCGCGCAGCACCACGAAAGCAGCCGTCATCGCGATACCGTGACGCAGCAGCCATTGCCTGCGCTCGGCCGGCTGGAGGCGGTACACGCTGCCGAACGCGTAGCCCGCGGCCATCACCCCGATCCAGGGGATGAGCGGGTACAGCGCAATCATCGCTGGGCCCGGGAATCCAAACGGAAAGAACAGCCCACCCTGATGGAGCACCATCCACAGGCTCGCGCCAAAACCGGGTGTCGGTGTTCCCGGCCCACGCCAGCCGTCCACCGTGATCTCATCGAGCAGGTTGTGGCCGACGATCATCGCGATGCCGATCCACGCGACCGCCCGCAGCGGGAGATGGATCAGTCCGGCAAGCACGATCATGGATACGCCGATCACCCAGATCACCTGCATGAAGCCGAGCAGGTTGCCGTAGTCGAGAGTGAAAAAGACTCCGAGCCGGACGACCGTGAACTCGAGGACGATGAGCCAGAGTCCGCGCGTTATCAGGAAGCGCGTGAGGTCCCGTTTGGATTTCCCGCGTGCGAGCTGCAGGTAGACCCCAGTCCCGGCGAGAAAAACGAAGATTGGCGCGCAGAAGTGCGTGATCCACCGGGTGAGAAAGAGCGCCGGCCAGGTGCGCGACATGTCGGCGGCGTCGAACCTTAGACCATCCGCGTGCACGAAGTCGCGGGTGTGGTCGAGCAGCATGATCACCATGACGATCCCACGGAGCAGATCGACGGAGTCCACTCTGCCCCGCCCAACCGATGCTTCCGTAAGCTTCCCCTCTTCCGCAGCGCGGTCGCGGCTGCCAGCATCCATGCTCGCCGCCCGGGCGGCTCCCGCGCTCATCGACCCTTTACCGCGCACACATGCATCCCCGCTCCTTTGTCGTTCTGGTCTCGGCACTCGTTTTCGGCGTCCCGTTCGAGGGCCGCGCACAGGCGCGGCCGATCGATTGGCCGGCTCTCGCGCGCGAGACCCAGCAGGTGCTCGCCGATTATCTGCGGGTAAACACTACGAATCCGCCCGGCAACGAGCTAGCCGGCGCGAGGTTTCTGAAAGCAATCCTCGACCGCGAGGGAATCGAAGCGCAGATACTCGACTCCGTCGAGTTGGGGGCCGGCCGCGCCAATCTCTACGCACGTCTCAAGGGGAATGGGTCGAAGAAGGCGATCGCCCTCGTGCACCACATCGACGTCGTTCCGGCTGCCGCCGCCTACTGGTCGGTCGAGCCGTATTCGGGCGTCGTCAAGGACGGCTACCTCTGGGGCCGCGGCGCGATCGACATGAAGGGACAGGGTATCGCGCATCTCATGGCGATGCTCGCGATCAAGAGATCAGGGATGGTCCTGAATCGGGACATCGTCTATATCGGCAACGCCGACGAGGAGCTCACGTCCACCGGCGGAATCGTATTCGTCAACCGGCATCCCGATCTGCTGCGCGATGTCGAGTATCTCATCACCGAGGGCGGTGACAACCAGATCGACAGCGCAGGGAAAGTGCAGTACTTCGGAGTGGGGGTGGCCGAGAAGCGCACCTTCTGGCAGCGACTGACGGTCAAGGGAATTCCGTCGCACGGGTCACGTCCGACGAAGCACAACCCGGTTCCGCGACTGGTGGCGGCGCTCAACAAAATCGCGAGCTACGAGACGCCGCTCCGCGCCACGCCCGGCGTCGAGAAGTTCTTCCGCGATATTGCCCGCCTCTATCCTGAGCCTAAGCGCGGCTGGCTGTCGAATATCTCGGTGTCGCTGAAGAATCCCCGCGCAAGAGAGTGGATTCTGAGCGACGTCTACTGGAATGCGATCCTCCGGAACACCATTTCGCTGACCGGACTGACCGGATCCAACAAGACCAACGTCATCCCGCCCGAAGCTACGGCGGACCTCGACATCAGGCTGCTCCCCGATCAGAGCGCGGACGAGATGCTGGCGCTCCTCAGGGAGCTGGTTGCCGACACCGCCGTTCATTTCTCACTACTTCTCGCTCCGAAAACTCCGCTGGAGAATCCCGTCGATACCGACCTCTTTCGGGCGATCGAAAGTGCCTCGGCCCAGGCCGAGCCCGGATCGTTCGTGACCACCCGGATGCTCACGGCGGCGACGGATCGGCCGACTTATCGAAAGCTGGGGATCATCACCTACGGCGTCGATCCGTTCCGGGTTAGCGCAGAGGAGAGCCAGCGCGGAATGCACGGGAACGATGAGAGAATATCGATCGAGAATCTCGGGTTTGGAGTGAGATTCATGTACCAGATTCTCGTGAACGTGCAGTAACTGGACTCACTCATCGCCCCTGCTATCCTGACAGGGGATCCAAGTGTAGAGCGAACAGTCTTGAGTTCTAGTGATCAGTTCCAGTTGTCAGCCTACCCGAGAGCACGGCCGTCGCACGTGCAGGCACTGACAACTACTACTCATCACTAATGACTCATTACTTGGATCCCCTCAGCACTACCTCGAATCTTGTGAAGTTCGCGAGATCAGGGTTCGTTACCCTTTGTGGCGGAACGTGATGCGTCCCCGCGTCAGATCGTACGGGGAGACCTCGAGCGTCACCCGATCCCCTGCCAGCACTCTGATACGAAACCGGCGCATTTTGCCCGCTATTGTCGCGTGCACATCGTGCCCGTTGTTCACCTGCACCCGAAACGTCGCGTCGGGTAGTACTTCAGTCACTGTGCCTTCCAGCTCGATCGCTTCTTCCTTGGCCATACCCCTCCTCTCTGGTTCGTCGCTAATAACGTGATGTTAAAAAAAAACGGGGCCGACCCAAATCAATCAGGGCGGCCCCGTTTTATTTATGCTGCGCTCAGCAAGCTACGAATTAATCGCGGAGCTTGGTGACGTTCTCGGCGGCTGGACCCTTCTGGCCCTGCACGATGTCGAACTCAACCCGCTCGCCCTCGGCCAACGACTTGAAGCCGTTGCCCTGGATCGCTGAGTGATGAACGAAGCAATCCTTCTGTCCGTTCTCTGGGGTGATGAAGCCAAAACCTTTGGCATCATTGAACCATTTTACTTTGCCCGTGGTACGCATGTTCGGTACATCCTCATTCAATTGTGTCGGAGTGCCGTTTGTGCGGTACCGAGCCGACTACTGTTTGTTCGCGGCCGAAATGGCCGCACTTCCCGCCAGAAAATCAAAAAAGGACCTGGCGATTTCCCAGGTCCCTGTTCAGTTCGCTGGCTCATCCACGCAATATTGCGCTTCAGGGAAATAATCTAGTCGGTTAAGGCCATACGGTCAATGGAGATGTGACGGCTTCGGCGCTGCCACCGACCGTATCCGGCCAGTTCCGGGGCGGCCAGTCGTTGCGCAAAGTCGCTGCCCGCAAGCGAGTAGCAGATTGGACCCGCGCGTCGCACATTCTTGTGCGTCATGCCATATCAGTTTCATACCGCCGATGTTTTCACCAGTCGTGCGAGCGGTGGGAATCCGCTCGCCGTGATTCCGGATGCGCGCGGATTGTCCGACGCGCAGATGCTGGCCATCGCGCGCGAGTTCAATTACTCCGAAAGCGTTTTCGTCTTTCCCGCTGAATCGGCCGCCAACACCCGCCGGCTCCGCATTTTTACTCCCGGCGGCGAGCTCCCCTTCGCCGGCCATCCAACCGTTGGGTGCGCATTCGTGCTGGCGGCGATCGGAGCGATTCCAATGACGGGAGGGGAAACCCGCGTCGTCTTCGAGGAAGGAGCGGGGCCGGTTCCGGTCACGATCCGCGCCAAGGATGGCAAACCGGTCTTCAGTCAGCTCACTGCCCCGCAGATGCCGGAGATCCAGGCGCCGCCGCCCCGTCCGGAGGTGCTGTGCGAGATTCTGGGACTGGAGCCGAGTGCCATCGTCGCTGACGACATGATCGAGCCCGAAGCGGTTTCCTGCGGAGGCCCGTTCCTGTTCATCCCGCTCGTGAAACCGGAGATGTTGTCGTGGGTGAAGGTCGACCCCATCAAGTGGGAAGAGATTCTGGGAGGGTACTGGGCCCGCGAGATGTTCGTGTTCAGCACCGATGAGTGGTCCAGGATTTTTGAGGGGGGCCACATCAAGGCGCGGATGTTCGCGCCCGCCCTCGGTATCGGTGAAGACCCGGCAACCGGCTCTGCGTGCGCCGCGCTCGCCGGATTCCTGGCGCTCCGCGCCGAGACTCGCGAGGGGACTCTTCGCTGGACCGTCGATCAGGGAGTGGAAATGGGACGACCGAGCCGGCTCGATCTCGAGGTCGACCTCAAGCGCGGACAGCTCGTTGCGATCAGGGTCGGCGGAGAATCGGTCCTCGTCAGCTCGGGAACTCTCCACATCGACGGAACAGCCTAGCTGGTCGAGGCCGGCCCTCTCCACCGCCGGCGGTCACCCGGCTGGCGCGGCGGAATCTCAGGACTCGGCGTGTAGTTGGTGAGCGCCGAAACCGCCAGAATCAGAACGCCGACCACCAGGAAGAAATTGCGCGGCAGGCCTTCCGCTGCAAATCCGAAAATCCACGGCGCGACGAGTAGAAAAACTCCCGCGAGCGCATCGATCACGCCGTGAATCCGGAACGGAATGACCTTGAACACCCCGTATGGAATATCCGTCAGCCCCGTCATCAGGACATGGATCCCCGCGAGCCAATACAGAATGGCCGACGCCGTACCCGAGAAACCAAACACCATCGGGGCGTTCAGAAAAACCGCCACCGTCGCGTAGTCGAGAATGCCGTGAGCGCGCGGAGTGATGGGCCTGGTCAAGGTCTGGCCTGGACTACGGTTAGTCGCGTCTTACCGCTTTTGGCTACTCGAGGTAATTGTAAAGACCCCAGAGCGCCATCGCCGCTCCGCCGATCAGGACGATCGTCCCCGCGGTGTCACCGATGATCGCGCCCGCCACCATCGCTGCGACTCCGACCACCATGAACGCTACGTCCTGCCCGGCACCACGACGGATTGGGGCGGCCGCCTTCAGCTCAGCGTTCTTGTCGACGGCGCTGAAACCTATCGCGGCGGACTGGATTGTCGGCCCCACCTGGGCGGATCGAAGCGACTGCTGAGCGCCTCCAACGGCGGGCAGGATTGCAAGTGCGCAAAAAGCGATTGCGATGATTCGCATGAACGTCTCCTTTGAGTATCGATGACCAACTCAGTGGGAAAGACGCTCCAGAATCCGTTGCGTTTTTCCACTTCCCTGTCGGAGAGCGGCAATAAGCGTGCAATCGGCGCGCTGGGTCACCACTCCAGGGCGCGTACCGACGGGGAAAACCGCAGGAAAAACGGGTGTCTGCCGCCGCGCGCGCTCGCGCGCGCGGCATCCCGGAGCTACCGGTTTCTTTCCCGGTCCCGGTGGCGCTCCGGGATATCGACCTGCCCGCTGACCTGGCTGTAGCGAATCGATCCGCTTCCCTTCGATTCGACGGTGAAGTCGCGGCCGACCTTGGTCGCATCGATCTGACCCGAGCCATCGTTTTCCACGATCACCGACCCGCGAATGTCGTTGGCGCTGATCCCGCCGGAGCCGTCGGTCTTCACGGTGAAGGATCCGGCCACGTTCCGCACATTGATGTCGCCCGAGCCATCGCTCACGCGGACGTCTCCCCGCACGTTCTCGATCCTGATCTGACCGGAGCCATCGTTGATGCTTACGGCTCCACCGGCACCCTCGATCGTGATCTCTCCGGAGCCATCCGTCAGCTCCAGCGATCCGACATTCACGATCTCCAGATCTCCGCTCCCGTCGGCGATCTCGGCGTTCATACCCTGTGGAACCTCGATGACGAGGTCGAGCGCCGCCGAGTGGTTGTCGCGGTTCGATCTCCAGTCCTCGTCAGGCATCTCGGCCTTGATGAACACAACGTCGCCCCGACGCTCCGCGATCATCCTGATCTGGCCCAGCAGCGCCTGCGAAGAGGAGCGCGCGGTTCCGCGAACCTGGACCTGCCGGAGGCCGGCGCGTCCTTCGACACGAAGACTTCCCGCCGACGCTTCCACCTCGACTACCCGGGCACCGGCCGCGTCAACGACGGCGTTACGGGGCGCCGTATATGCGCTGGACCACTGCGCGTGCGCGGCGGAGCCGAGAAGGAAAGGGGCCGCCGCGAAAGCAGCGCCGCGAATGTTTCGGTTCATCGTGTGACTCCAGCAAGGGTGTGGCGGGTTAGACAACCGCTTTTCCCTTACGGTTTGAACCGCCTCCGGTTTCAGTCGGGGAGCGTGAATTCCCTCAGCACCCAGAGACCGTTGAACATGTCGGACGCGTAGAGCTTGCCGGCTACCAGGTGGACACCCCAGACGTAGACCGGGAAGCCCTGGTTAGCGAGGCCGTGCGCGAGCTCCCGGCCCATCAATGCCAGATCGCAGAGCCCGCGCGCGTCCCTCTGGGCCGCCGTGCACGAGGAGAGGTCACCCGTGACGTCTATCGCGCGAACGCCCGCGTTGTAATACGCGGCATAGAGAATTCCGCGCGTCTCGTCGACGGAGAAGTTGTGAGTGCCGGCACTCTGAACCCGGTAAGTGGCAACCTCGCGCGGATTGGAGAAATCGCTTACGTCCACTACGTGGATGTCCCCGGATGCGGAATTCCCGAAAACCGAGGGGCCTTCCTCACCGACGAAGGCATACCGCTTCGCGCCATCGCTGGCGTGATACCACCAGACGTTGTGCGCATAATTGAAAGTCCTGACGTTGCCCATCAATCGCGGAGCTGACGGGGAGCCCGAGCCGGCGCCACCCAGATCCCAGATGGAAAGTCCGCCGTTCCAGAGCGCGGTGAAGAGAATCCCATCCCGCACGAAGACGTCGTGGACGAAGGGCTGGCCCATGAAGGCGCTGAAGACTTCGACTGGCGCGCGCGGGTTGGTGATGTCGACGATCACCAGTCGCGCGGGCGACGAGCCCGGGTCTATCGACAGGAACGCGCAAAGCCTGCCGTTCACGCGTTGAACCTCGGCCGTATGCACGCCGGGATTGGTGTTCGCCGAGGTGTACCTGGAAAGAAGCTGAGGCTTGATCGGGTCGGCCAGGTCGTAGATCGCGATCGAACCGCCCGAATACTCGGTCGCGACCACGAGCAGCGAGCCATCATCGCTCGTCTGGATGTCGCCCAGCGTTCCCGCGCCCGGCACGATCACCGAATCGACCAGAACAGGAGCAGCGCCGCCGGAAACATCCCAGATCTTGACGGCATTTCCCGGCGCGAGGCGGTTTCCCCAGGTCGTCGTGTACGCGGTGTTGCCGCGAACCCAGACTTCGGCGGTGAACCTCTCGGCGACGGGGCCTTGTCCCAGCAGCTGCAGTACCGCCGAAACAGGCGGCGCCGGGTCTACCACACCGTCTGAACAACCAGCCGAGAAGAGAAGCGGCAACGGGAGTGCGCCACTCATTACGAAGCGCCGCACACTCGCGGCAGACATCATCGAACGGAACACGGTCATCTCAATGGGGATGGAGGGCTGGATCTGCGTTCATGATTTTAGTACCCCGCGCGTCCGGAACGGCCACGCCATACCGTCCCATCCGGCGATGAAGCTCGCCAAATGCCACCTTCGCGCCCAGCGACAGGGTCCAGATGCGATCGGACCCATAGAACTGAGCCGGAACGAATCCGGAAGGCTTAAGCGTCTCCCGCACTCGGTGGTGCGCGAGCTCGAAGAACGGCTCGACTCCCGCTCGCGACCGAGTGGGCGGCGCAGCAACGCGCAATGTCGCAATCGTCCATCGCGAGCGCCCGAGGATGCTGAAGTCGTGTCCGCCTGGAGTGGAACGGAAAGGATTGCTGAGACGCTCCTCGTCAGGGCGCTCGGTCACTTCTAGCCTGCCCGCCACCACGATTGCCGCCACATCGCTCTGCCCTTCGATGAGGAAGGAGTTGAAGGCGAACGTGCTGGAACTCCCGACGTAGCCGGTGCTGCGCGCCAATTCGACAAGCGCATACTGACCGCGATGCGCGCGCTCGAATCGCGCTGATGCGCTCCACTTCCGATCGTCTGGTCCGCCGCCCCTCGCGATCTCCGGTGATCGCACGCTGGCGTAGCTGCCCTGAATCTCCGCGCCGGCGGCGGGATGGAGAGTCGCTCGCGCTGCCCATGAATCCCAGAGGCGAGTCCGATTCGGCGCGTCGCCGGGGCTTTCCGGCTCGTCACCATTGAATGAACCCGCTTCGATGCTCACCGGTCCGGCGCGGACCGCGGCAACCGCGACGATTCGCTCGAGCACCTGCGCCAGGTGATGATTGATCGGGTATTTCACGAAGGGACGCGACATTGGATCGTCGGTACCGAACGGCGCAAACCCCTTGCCGAGAGTGACGGATCCCCGTGCGCCACCGACACGCTCTGACAGAGTTGCGGTGATCTCGTGGAGGTAAGTGTGCGGATGGCGGCGATCCACGTACCCCTCACCGACTATCCCCGGATTCAGCTCACCACGGTCGAGCGTGAGTCCCTCGAGACTGAGCATCACCTGAAGCACCAACCGGCTTCGCCACGCGCTCGCGTGCGCCATCAACGTCGGCTGGGTCAGGTAGCCCTCGGTGTACCCCCGGCCGGCGATCGCGGGCGACTGCCGCGTGACCATGCTGATCGCCTGCGCTCCGACAGAGACCCGGCTCGAGGAATCCGCGCGCGCTCCGTGATGCTGGGCAGCGACACCGCGAGCGAGGCTCACCGCGACAGCAACGACGACAAGGACCGAGCGCATCCGGCGATGCCACGCACCGTCCTGGTTCAGAGGCCGGGTCACTTCGCGATCGTGGTGGCAGCTGACTGTTCCATGCTGTAGACTTGCATCATAATCACAGGGGAAGCGAGCATGTATCCGAGAGCGCGAACAGTAGCACTGGCAACGGGTATCTTCACCGCGCTTGCATTGCCCGTGGCGCGAGCTCACTCGCAGTCTGGCGTTGCGGCGCCTGCCGCCCAGGTCGCCGCTGGTCCCGCCATCAACGATGCAGCGCCTGACTTCGCGCTTCCGGGTGCTACGCGCTACGGCGTCCTCAGAGCCCCGGTCCGGCTGTCCGATTTTCGCGGGCGCACTGTCGTCCTCGCGTTCTTCTTTCAGGCGCGGACAAAGGGCTGAACCATCCAAATGGAGGCGTACCGTGATCAGTACGCCACGCTCTTCAACAACGGACGAAACGTCGTCGTCATCGGCATAAGCGTCGATGCCGATACCACGCTGGCGGCATGGGCGAAGGAGTCGGACTTTCCGATGCTCTTTCTGAGCGATCAGGGCTCCGTCGTCGGCAAGCTCTACGGCGCTCATTCAGCGAGGAGCAACACCGACGACCGCTCGCTGCTGGTCATTCGTCCCGACGGGCGCGTGGGTTACATCACGCGGCCGTTCAAGACGCTGACTCCCAGCGCCTACACCGACCTCGCGGCGGTAGTGGACAGCCTTGCTCCGCCGGCGGAGGAGAACTAGAGCGCTTTCCTGAGCGCCGTGTCCAGGTCCTGCTTTCCGCCGAGTCCGGTGTAAACGACCCTGCCGTTGCGGTCCAGAATCACGACGTACGAAGTGGCGGGCGCATCGAACTCGGCCGCCGCCTTGCCCTCGGTATCGAAAAGCGTCTCGTGCGCCTGCGGGTGCGCAGCCATGTATTTCCTGACGCGCTCCGGCGACTGGTTGATCGCGACCGCGAGCACGATGAACTTGACGCGCTTTCCGAACTTTTTCTCCGACGCGGCGAGCGTGGGGCTCAGCTCACGGCAGTTGCCGCACCAGGTCGCCCAGAACTCGATGAGCACCGGCGTCTTCCCGATGTACTGCGACAGATTCACCGGCTTTCCGTCGAGCGTGTGCACGACCGCCCCGCGCGGCGTGGAGCCGAGCGGCAGGCCGAGGTCCTGACTCGCGGCCACTCTGACGAGAGGCGACACGGCGAAGAACAGCGTGGCTACAGCGAGAGCTTTCAGGGAGCGAGCGATCATGTCGTTGACGGATAGATGGCGTGGCCGATCTCATCGGCCTTAGCCGATCTCATCGGCTTCAGATGAGCAGCTTGCCCATCTGCACAAGGTAATACTCCGCTGCGCCCAACATGATCAGCGCAAATCCGCGCTTGACCCACACCATCCAGAGCCCCGCCTTCGGCAGCCGCGCGACGGTGCCGCTGAACAGCCCCACCACGACGAGCAGCGTACACATTCCGAGCGAGAACGCGAACAGGTAGACGAACCCGAGCATTCCGCTCCTCGTCGCAGTGACCCAGGTGAGCACGGCCGCCATGACGGGAGCCGAGCAGGGTGCGGCAACGAGACCGGATGCGGAGCCCATCACGAACGCGGCCGGAACGCTTCCGCCGCCGCCCGCGCCGGCCGCGCGATTGAGCAGTCGCGACGGAATCCTGACGGGAATGACATCGAGCATCGCCAGCGCCGCGACGATAAGCAGGTTCGCCATGCCGAAGTACAACCAGGGATTGGTGCTGATCGACCCGAACATCGTGCCGGTCATCCCGGCAACGACGCCGAGTGCCGCGTACACCGCGGCGAGCCCGAGAACGTATGAGAGCGTCAGCATCGCCGAGCGTGAACGGGGCCGCGGCGCGGTGCCGTCGGCCACTGCACCGCCGCCCACGATCGCGGCAGTTATCGGAATCATCGGGTAGATGCACGGGGTGAGACTCGTGAGCACACC
>JBGTEZ010000180.1:0-6963 GCA_041747535.1 Gemmatimonadaceae bacterium | reverse complement strand
TCGTGCGGCCATCGCCCAGGTCCTCGAGGATTCCCGTCTCGATGATCACGTGCCCCGGCATTCCATCCCACTCGAACGTCTGGACCACCCGCTCCGGCGGTGTGACTTCCCGAAAACGTCCCTCGAATCCGTGCACGCCTTGAGGACCGTGCTCGACGAATCTCCAGTGGCCCCCGCGCTCGAGCTCGAATTTCTCGACCACGAGCTTGTTCCCGCGACCCCACCACTGCGCGAGGAGCCTGGGGTCGGTCATCGCCTGCCACACCCGGTCGCGCCGAGCGTTGAAAATGCGCTCGATGCGGATCTCGCGATCGCTGGGCTTGGTGATCGTTGCTTTCATCGTTGGCTCCTGCTCCATGGTGGTAGTCATTGCTTCTCCCTTGTGCGCTCGAGGAATTCCCCGAGCCTGTTGAGGCGGCCTTCGAGCATCCGCCGGTATTCCGCGATCCACGCGGTCTCGTCATCCAGCCGGCGGGGGCCAAGTCGGCAGAAGCGCACCCGTCCGATTTTTTCAGTGGTCACCAGTCCCGCCGCCTCGAGCACCCCGACGTGCTTCTTGATCCCAGTGAGGGTGATGCCAAACGCGTCGGCGAGCTCGGTAATCCCGGCCTCGGATCTGCCCAGCCGCTCGAGAATCCCACGGCGGGTGGGGTCGGCCAGAGCGCCGAATGCGACATCGAGCTTAGGCATATACTGAACCATATGGTTCAGTATATGCCCGACCCCGTTTCTTGTCAACACCCGATCGAAAGGGATACTGTCTGCTGATGAATACGCCGGCCATCGATGTCATCCTCAAGCGCTTCGAGACGCCCGATGAGACTCGCGAGATGGCCAAGGGCCAGTTCGAGTTAGTCCACCTCGGCGGCGTCACTATCGGAAGAGCTACCTATGAGCCGGGCTGGAAATGGTCGGAGCACGTCGGCCCAGCCGTTGGCGCACTGCTCTGCAGCGTTGAGCACGTGGGACTGGTGCTGGCAGGTACAGCCGCGGTGTCGTTTGAGGACGGTCGTGTCTTCGAGCTTCACGCCGGAGAGTTGTTCCATGTTCCAGCGATACCTCACGACAGCTGGGTGATTGGAGACGAGCAATACGTCTCCCTCCATTTCCTTGGCGCGGATCACTACGCCAGGTAGCGAGCATGCACCGTAACGCCGACCTGATTCGCGCGTTTTACACTTCGTTCGCAATACGCGACGCCGAGGGGATGGCTGCGTGCTACGATCCGGCCGTAAAGTTTTCTGACGAAGTGTTCACCGATCTCGAGGGAGATCGAGCGGCGGGGATGTGGCGCATGCTCTGCGAGCGCGGGAAAGATCTTAGGATCGAGTTCCGTGAGATTGTCGCGGACGATGCGGTCGGCCGGGCCCGCTGGGAAGCCTGGTATACCTTCTCAACCACCGGCCGCAGCGTTCACAACAGGATCGACGCCAGCTTCGAGTTCCGGGATGGGAAGATCATCCGGCACCGCGACAGATTCGATTTCTGGGCGTGGGCTCGTCAGGCGCTGGGACCGGTTGGCGCGCTGCTGGGTTGGTCGGGCTTTCTCAGGCGACGCGTACGCGCACAGGCAGCGAGAAACCTCGATAGGTTCCTCCGCGCACGCTGATTCTTACTTCTCTCACCTGGTCGGAGCGCGATGAAAACTTTTGCCCTGTTGGTTGTCGGTGTCGTCCTCCTTCACGGCTGCGCCGTGACCCCCGCGCCCGCCACCGCTCCGCCGACACCGATGGGTTATTTCGACAACTCCGGTCGCGGCGATGTGCTGAGTGGCGGTGTGAAGATGATCCCGATCACCACGCCGCGCGGGACCTTCAAGGTCTGGACCAAGCGCGTTGGGAACAACCCCACCGTCAAGGTGCTGTTGCTGCACGGCGGGCCAGGATCGACGCACGAGTACTTCGAGGCCTTCGACAGCTTCCTCCCCGCAGCCGGCGTCGAGTATTACTACTACGATCAGCTCGGCTCCTACTACAGCGATCAGCCCGACGCGCCCGAGCTCTGGACGATCCCGCGTGCGGTAGAAGAAGTGGAGCAGGTTCGTCAGGCACTGGGACTCGATCGGCACAATTTCTATCTGCTCGGACACTCCTGGGGCGGCATACTCGCCCTGGAATACGCCCTCAAGTACCAGCAACACCTCAAGGGCCTCATCATCTCCAACATGATGGCCAGCATTCCAGCGTACAACGAGTACGCGGCGAAGGTGCTGATGCCGGGGCTGGATCAGACGGCGCTCGCCGAGATCAAGAAGCTGGAGGCCGAGGGAAAGTACTCGGACCCGCGTTACATGGATCTGCTGATGCGGCATCACTACATCTACCACGTGCTGCGGATGCCCGTAGATCAGTGGCCCGATCCGGTGAACCGGTCGTTCAAGCACATGAACCCGGCGATCTACATCCCAATGCAGGGACCGAGCGAGCTCGGAGCGAGTGGCAAGCTTCTCAACTGGGATCGAACCGCTGATCTCGGCAAGATCACGGTTCCAACTCTGACGATCGGCGGACGGTACGACACCATGGATCCGGCCCACATGGAGATGATGTCGAAAGCAGTGCAACGAGGACGACATCTGTATCTGCCAACTGGAAGTCACATGGCCATGTACGACGATCAGCAGCGCTACATGGCGGGGGTCATCAGCTTTCTCCATGACGTAGATGCCGGCCGGTTGCGCTGAGTGCCTATGAGTGCGCCCGGTGACTGAGCGCCAACACCAGCCCGAGCAGTCCGGAAAGAAAGACGACCCAGGCTTCCGCGGAGCCGAGTGCCCATAGCGTAGCACCGCCGATCACGCACCATGTGAATGGAATGACGAGAAGCGCTCTGGGCGACCGCGGGGTCGCGAGTGCGAGAAGCGCCAACGCTGCGACGGCGGTCGGATCCGGAGTGACACCGACGAGCTCGACCTGCGACCAGGTGCGTCCGGCAAGCCGCCCGGCGATCGGCTCGAGGACGGCCGAGACCACGAGTAATCCAACCGCCATCCGGTCACCCACGCTTCGCGATACGACAAACCGGAGTCGCCCGCGAACAATCCCGTACCACACCAGCAGCAACCCCTGACTCACGAACATCGCAGCGAAGTACTTCGCCGCCCAGTTGATCGTTGAATAGCGTCCGAGATGAAACGCGAAACCCACCCACAGCCACCACACCGCTAGCAGACCAGCGATTGTCCGCTGCGCCCATCCATCCTCCCGGCGCAGTAACACCAGGATCGCCACGACCGATGCGATAGCGATGACGTGGAATGGCCATACCTGCGCGTGGTACAGCTCGAACATCCGGTAGTAGGTGCGCGCCGAGAAGAGAAGGAGATCGGATAGACGGTACGTCCACCATTCGGGCATCAGATCTGCTCGACGTAGGCGATCATGCGCCGCCGCATTTGCTGGTCGGGGAGCCGCCCGTAGGACGCGCCCATGTTCTCGCGCACGTGCGCGATACTGCTCGTCGCCGGAATCGCGCAGGTCACATCCGGGTGCGACACGATGAACTTGAGGAGAAACTGCGGCCAGTTGGCGCAGTCGATCTCGCCGGCCCACGCTGGGAGGCGATGACGCGCGACGTGCCGAATCAGGGCTCCCTCCTGAAATGGCCTGTTGACGATCACTGCAATTCCTCGCTCGCGGGCGAGCGGCAGGATGCGGCTCTCGATTTCCCGATCCAGGACGTTGTAAGTCACCTGCACGAAATCGAGCGGCTCGGTCCGCATGATCTGCTCGATCTCGCGGTGCCGGCGCCCCTCCGACGTCGTGATGCCGACATACCGGATCTGTTTCGCTGCTTTCATTTGCAGCAGCATCGGCAGGTGCTCCCGCCAGTCCATCAGGTTGTGGACCTGCACGAGATCGAGATTCCGCACGCGCCACCGGCGCCTGGTCTCGACGATCTGCGAGCGGCCGTCGTCGCCGCCGGTCCAGACCTTGTCCGCCGAGAAGAGGCGGGAGGGGTTGAGCTTCGCTACGCCTTCTCCAATCACCGACTGCGACGACCCGTACATCGGCGACGAGTCAATCAGCCGGCCACCGCTCGCGAAAAACGCGCGCATCACCTCTGCGCACTCGGCGCGCGCTACTGCGTCGTCGCCGACGTTGAAGGTGATCCAGCTGCCCAGCCCGACAAGAGGGATCTCCTCTCGCGATGACGGGATGCGGCGCGCGAGAATCTGGCCACGCATCTGACCGTGCGCGGCCCCCGGGTTCAGCAGTGCGGCCGCCGCTCCGGCGCCGAGCAGGCGCAACATGCTTCGGCGCGAGACAGGATCGTCATTCATCATGCATCAATCTAAGACCGGTTTCGCTGGTGGATTGTACCCGCCGGAAGCCTTGGCACCGACTTGCGGGCGTGACGGAGCGAGGTGATGTTGTCGCCACGGCCGGCGCCAGGGTATCGGCCACCACTAATGGACAGTTATAGGCGTTGAGACGATGAGCCCGACATCCCGACTGCCAGCCATCTCGCAGAGAATCAGCCCGTGCCTCTGGTTTGCGGACGAGGCCGAGACTGCCGCCCGGTACTATTGCGAAATCTTCAGGAATTCGAGGGTCACGCGCGTTACCCGGTACGGAGAGGCAGGAAGGGAAATCCATGGCCGACCGCCCGGATCGGTGATGGTTGTCGCCTTCGAGCTGGACGGACAGACGTTCACCGCGCTCAACGGCGGACCAGTGTTCAAGTTCAACGAAGCGATCTCGCTTACGGTGAACTGCGCGACGCAGATGGAGATCGACTACTACTGGGAAAAACTTTCAGAGGGGGGCGATCCCAAGGCGCAGCAGTGCGGCTGGCTCAAGGACAAATTCGGCCTGTCGTGGCAGGTAGTTCCGGATTTCATTGACGACCTGTTCAAGGACGAGAACTCGCCGGGCGCGAAGCGCGCGATGGACGCGATGCTCAGGATGAAGAAGATCGACATCGCCGAACTCCGCCGCGCGCACGGGTGAAGGCGAAAGAGGTCTATGGGATATTGCAGCCCCAGCTCGGGCCGTTGCTGGCTGCGCGCGGATTCAGTAAGCAGAAAGGCTCGCGGCTGACATTTCAGAAGCGTGTTGGCGACAAATATCACAGCGTCTGGTTTCAGTGCGGCAAGCACGGATGGGATACGTTTGCCGGCGGTGAGTTCTTCGCCAACTTCACCGTGTCCGTATCGCCGGACGTCGAAGGGGGCGCCCGTCGCCAGGAGCGACTCAATCACTTCCTGAGCGACGACGAGCTCGCCCGTGCCCGCGACTACAGCAACGAAATCGTGGCGCGAATTCCAAAGCCGCCAGAGTCGTATTTCGAGATGCTTGAGGAGGGATATCGCAAATCGATTTCCGGCGGCGATCCGATCTCGCTGGTGGATACGATACGTGGATACTTCGAGCCGGACCCCATGCCTTACCGGCGGCATCAGGATTTCAGCATGCGCTATTGGGAGCCCGCGGATGTGTCAGGTTGGGCAGCCATGATGGCACCGGTCCTATCCGAGGCCCTGGCGGAGATGGAGACCTGGTCGGTCCCGGCCACATAAATTGAAGGGATGGACACCACCACATCCGCTCGATCGCCATCGGGGGAAACGCGGAGCGAATCGCTCGCCAGCCGCCTCAGGGCCGCCGCCGATCTGCTCGAGGAGATCGCGACCGACCGCACTCTCCTCGCCAACATTCCGGAAGCTGACCGCAATCGCTTCCTCAACGCGGCCGGTCACGTCTCGCGCCCCGACGCCATCGACCGCCGCCGTCTTCTGAAAGTCATGAAGCGGAAGCGCCGCGAGGAAAAAGTGCAGCGCGAAGAAGGCCTTCTCGCCTCAACCGGCATCCGCAAGCTGCGCCGCGAGCGGGTTCTCATAACGTCGCCCAATGTATTCGCGCCGAGCGAAGAAGAGCTGCGCGCTCGCGAACAGCCAATCCCCGATACCGAAGAGTCCCGCGTCTGCTACGTCTGTAAGGACCGATACACGACTGTCCACCACTTCTACGACCGGCTCTGCGCCCCGTGCGCGGAAGAGAATTTCGCCAAGCGCACCGAGCTCGCCGACTTGAACGGGCGTGTCGCCCTGCTCACCGGCGGCCGCGTGAAGATCGGCTACGAGGCCGGCATCAAGCTTCTCCGCGCCGGCGCGCGTCTCATCGTCACCACTCGATTCCCCCGCGACTCGGCTGCCCGTTACGCTCGCGAGCCCGATTTCGCGCAGTGGAGCGACCGGCTCGTGATCTTCGGGCTCGACCTCAGGCATACGCCGAGCGTCGAAGCATTCTGCAAGGAGATCCTCGCGACCGAGTCGCGGCTCGACTTCATCATCAACAACGCGTGCCAGACCGTTCGGCGTCCGAGCGATTTCTACGAACACATGAGGGAAACCGAGACCGCGGCACTCAGCTCCATGCCGGATCACGTCCGCCGGCTGCTCGGCACCTATGAGAGTGCCGAGGCGAATCTCGTGATGCGGGAGAGGACCGAAGTGCCCGCCGCGCTAGGCAGCGGGATATCCGAGCTTGCTCCGCCTGGCCCTCCTGCGGACATTGCGCGGCTCTCGCAACAGCTGAGCGAGATCACCGAGGAGAGCAATCTCTTTCCGCGCGGGCTTCTCGATCAGGATCTTCAGCAGATCGACCTCAGGGGCCGCAACTCGTGGCGCCTGCTGCTCGCCGAGGTTCCCGCCGTCGAGCTGCTGGAAGTTCATCTGGTAAATGCGATTGCGCCGTTCATCCTCAACGCGCGGCTCAAGCCGCTCATGACCCGGACTCCGGAACGCGACAAGCACATCGTCAACGTCTCGGCCGTCGAGGGACAGTTCTACCGGTCGTACAAGACGATCCGGCATCCGCACACGAACATGGCGAAGGCGGCGCTCAACATGATGACCCGCACATCGGCAGCCGATTACATCGCCGACGGCATTCACATGAACAGCGTCGATACCGGCTGGATCACCGATGAGGATCCGGAAGAGATTGCGGCGCGGAAAAC
>JBGTEZ010000179.1:0-3356 GCA_041747535.1 Gemmatimonadaceae bacterium | reverse complement strand
CGTGGTGACGCCGGCGCCCGGAACACCCGCCCGGATGCCGTTCTGGCACGGCGAGTACATGGCGCGCTCACTGATGCTGAGTCGTCGCGTCGGCGCGCTGAGGCGCCAGCTCGCCACCGCGCCTGACGAGGAAGAGCTGCGGGACCAGTACGGCTGTGATGCCGCTACGGCCAGCTCACTGGTCAGGTACATCGCGGCGCAACGTGCCGCCACGGGCATCGTCCCTGACGACCGGAATATCGTGATCGAGCAGTTCCGGGACGAGACGGGCGCCATCCGCATCGTCATTCACGCCGCGTTCGGCGGAAGGATCAACGCTCCATGGGGGATGGCGCTCGCGCAGCGCGTACGCGAATCGATCGGCAACACCGATCTTCAGGTGCAGACGACCGACGACGGAATCATGCTTCGCCTCCCGGATATGGGGATGGCCGCGCCCATTCAGTCGCTGCTCGGACTGTCGGGACTGGAAGCGGAGCAGCTGGTGATGGAGGAAGTCGGGTCAACCTCGCTGTTCGGCGCGCGCTTCAGGATGAACGCGGCGAGGGCGTTGCTTCTGCCGCGCGGAAATCCCCGGAGGCGGATGCCGCTCTGGCTGCAGCGTCTCAAGTCGCTCGATCTCCTCCAGACCGTGCGCCAGTTTCCGAGCTTTCCGATACTCGTCGAGACGTACCGGGAGGTGCTGCAGGAAGCTTTCGACATGCAGGGCCTGAAGGACACCCTCGGAGAGATCGCGGCGGGAGATATCAGGGTCCATTCGGTCCAGACCGAGATTCCATCGCCGTTCGCCGCGAGCCTGCAGTTCGGCTTCGTGATGGATTGGCTGTACGGCGATGACACTCCGCGCGCCGAGCAGAGAGCGGCGCTCCTGTCGCTCGACCGCGCGATGCTCGACGAAGTGATGGGCGGAGAGGGAAGCGACGACATAACTCTGGAGGCCATCGAGCAGACGCTCGCCGAGCGTCGCGGCACAGCTCCGGGGCGACGCGCGAGAACGGATGACGAGCTCGCGCACCTGCTCGACCGAGCCGGTGATCTGAGCGGCGAAGACGTCCGTTCCAGGATTGCGGGTGTGGAGGCGGGAGTCCGCGGCGACCCATTCACCGAGCTGCTCCAGTCGAAGCGCATGATCGCGATCTCCCTCGGCGCACCTGGCGTGAGGGAGTGGCGGTTCATTCTTACCGAGACATTCCCGCGCTACATCTCGGCGTTTGGAACCGATGAACTGGCGAGAGTGCGTGCTGGACGGGATCTGTCGGAGCACGTGGCAGGCGATGTCGTGCCCGAAGTGCTCCGTCATCCCGCGATCAATCCATCAGTCGCGCGGCGCGAGATCCTGGCGCGCTTTCTCACCCAATCCGGTCCCGTCACAGTCGCGGAAGTTCACGATCGCTATGGGTGGGAAGCGAGCTGGATCGAATCACGGCTCGTCGAGTGGGAGCGGACAGGAAAGCTGGTGCGGGGAAAATTCCGCCGGGAGCTCGAGGGTATTGAATGGTGCTCGCGGAAAATCGTTGAGATTGGGCGCAGGCGCGCTCTCGCCGCGCTCCGCAAGCAGATCGAGGCGGTGGAGCTTCACTCCTTTGCCGCGTTCATGCTGCGCTGGCAGCACATCGATGAGCGCGACAGACTCGACGGCGAAGCGGGAACCGCCGCAGCGGTACGCCAGCTATATGGTATTGCCCGGCCGCCGGTAGGATGGGATCGCGACTACATGCGCTCGCGCGTTCGCGGCTACGATCCGGCGTGGCTGTCGCAGTTCAGCGCGAGCGGCGAGCCGGTGTGGGCTGGAGAGGGGAAGTACGATCCTGAATCGGGTGCGATTCCGCTGGCGCGGGTTCGATTTTTCGAGCGCGGCACGGGAGGCGTCTGGCTCGGCGAGCCGGTCGACCCCGTGCTCAGTGACGAAGCGGTAATAGTGAGAGACATGATTGCGGCGGAAGGTGCCTCGTTCATCCGCGACATCCAGGCGTTCACCGGTCTCACGATGCTGTCGGTGCGGGAGGCGGTGCGCGAGCTGGTGGCGTGGAGACTTGTCACCAACGACACTGTCGAAGCGCTGCGTGAGATTGCGCGATGGAAGCCGCTTATGCCGCGCAACGCTCCCGATCCAACCAGCTGGCTGCCGGCGGATTATGTCCCTTCGCACAATCGCCGAATAGTCCAGCGCCGGGCGAATTTGCGGAGGCTTCCGAAGTGGAGGCGGCCCGACAAACCCGGGGCCGAGCAAGGGGGGTGGTCGGGCCGCTGGTCGTTACTGCGTCGCATCGTTACGCTCGGGCCCGAGCTGCCCGAAGAGGAGCGCTCGGAGCGCATCGCGCGACAGTGGCTGGCTCGTTACGGAGTGGTGTCTCGTGACTGGTGGCGGCGCGAGCGGCCTCCTGTTTCGTGGCGCGCGATTTATCGCGAGCTCAAACGCCTGGAGTTTCGCGGGGAAGTCAGGCGTGGGTACTTCGTGAAAGGATTGGGCGGCGCGCAGTTCGCGCTGCCCGATGCTGTCGAGTGGCTACGGGCGGTCGCGCTCGAGGAAGCACGTTCTGATTACGTCGTCCTTGCGGTGAGCGATCCGGCTAACGTCTACAATCTTCAGCTCGAGCTCGTCGATCGCGATCCGCTGTCGAGGCCGCGCGGGTCCGGAGCGCTGCTCGTGATGCGTGGTGGGAGCGTCGCCATCGCGGTCGAAGGCCGGGGAAAGCGATACACCGTCGCGGACTGGATGTCGCCGGAAGAAACCGCGATTGCGAAGCAGGTGCTCATCGAGCATCTGCGCGGGGAGAAGGGCGCGCGTTATCTCCTGTAGCAGATTACAGCAAACTGAACACAAGGTCCGCTGGCCGCTATTCGCTGATCGCTCATAGCTTCACCGCAGTATGGACGCCACCACTATGCGTCCGACGAAATTCAACCGCCCCGGCCTCAGCGCACAAGAAATGTCCAGATAGTCTGCAGCGATCAGCGAATAGCGATCAGCGAACAGCGGACCTCGTGTTCAGTTGCAGTTCTATCGAATGTCCGCTCGCCCAAGAGCTGCGCGTACCGCTTCTCTCATCGCCACGACCGCTTCTTCGCGTGCCGCGGGAGAATCTTCCCGAACGTGTATCTCGATCCCGTCCGCAACGGACAACCGTCTCCAGCGGAGCACCGTATCGCCATCATGCGCGACGGCCGCGTCCGCGTTGGAGCCCAGGGCGGGGGCCAGCGACTGCGCGATTCTCTTCTCGAGCGCATCACCGGTTACTTCTTTCAGCTCCGACTTGATGGTTTCGAGACTCTGACCCTCGCGCTGCCGGATCTTGATCGAGAGCAGCTGAAGGAGGTGGCGGTAGCCGTACGTGGCGCCGGTGCCCGTTCCCTCC
>JBGTEZ010000178.1:0-10743 GCA_041747535.1 Gemmatimonadaceae bacterium | reverse complement strand
GGCTGCTTCGGCGCGGCGCTGCCACGCTGCGCATCGCCGCTGCAGGCGGCGGCGTGAATCGCGATCGCGACGACTAGTGCTACGGATCTCACTTGAATTCCCCGGCGTAGAACTGAAGGTGCATTACCGCGCTCAAAACGGTTTGAGTGAAGCGCCTGTTAAGGTTACGGTCGAAGCTCTCCACGCGCGACAAGACGAAGCTGGAAGTCAGGTTTTCGGCGACGTCGGTATCCGCGCTCATGCTGACCGCGCGCCGGCCGTTGTCCGACAGCCGGCTCTCGCCGGTAAGGGCGAAGGGATTGACGACGAAGTTCTGACCCTGGCTCTCCTGATAAGACACCCGAGTGCGCAAATCGCTGCGCGCGCCCCAATCAGGTGGCAGGCTCCACGGCTTGGCGAGATCGATGCTGAAATCGGAGTTGTTGCCGTTGCTGCGGAGCCCGGGCTTGGTGTCCAGGCGCTTCGAAAACGAAAAACCGACCGTGCTCGACAGCGGCCGCGCACCGGCGAATACGACCGACGCGCTCATCGGAAAGCTCCGGACCCGAAGCCTTCGGCTGTCGTCGAGCTCTTCTCCGAAGAGCGGCTCGGTGCCGTTGAATTGCCGGGTCTCGAGCATGCGCGCGTTCCCGCCGAGGCTCGAGATGATCGGGCTCAGCGCCGCCGGCTTGCCGCTCCAGCGGAGAGAAATATCTGGAAATACGACCTGGGTTCCGTCGACTACTTCCTGCCGCTCGTCGAACCGGCGGGTCCAGTTTCGCGTGTTGATCCGCTGATATCTGCTGGCGATGCTCGCGCCGCCGGGAAGGTTGATCGACTGGTTTACCGACAGCTGCGTGACGAGGCCGGCGCTGGTCGCGAGCTCGCCGCTCAGCTCGCGGAAGGTGTTCACTCCTCCCAGCGCAAACTGATACAGAAGGGGCGCGCTCGTCGAGCTGCCGTCGTAAACCGAGAGCAGGCTGCGGTTGAAGTTCACATCGACCGGCTGGAATCCGCTCAGCAAGCCGCGCAGGAAGCTGGCGCTGTCGGTGTACAGCTTCACCGCGCGCGGGAGATCGAGCGTCAGCCCCGCGGTCATCGTCTGCGAATTCCCGAGGCGGCGCGGGATGCGGAGATTGCCCGTGGTATCGGGATCTCGCGTGAAGCTCAGCGTGTTCGGATCGCGCAGCATGTTGTACGAAGTTCCGAAATCGAGCCGCGGCCTGAACCACGCGGTGATAGGAGGCGAGATGTTGATGCCCGCCTGCATCGCGCGCTCGCGCTCGAGCCCCGCGTCGGCGCCGAGGATTCGGTCACGGTCGGTCGTGGCGATGATACCGAGCGGCGAATCACTCCCGTATCCGCGCAGATCCCGGACTGACGTGAAGTCCCACCTCACGGACGCCGCCTTCACCGGACGGAAGACAAGGCTACTCCCATTGCGCCACGTCGTCGTGCGTCCGCGCGCCGAGCGCGCTGAATCATCGAACGCCGCGGCGGGCTTGAGGAATGACGCCCGGTCGTCGCGGCCATTGGTATAAACGCTGGTGAGGTGCAGCTCGGTCGGGGTCCACCGCGACAGTCCCGGCAGCAGAGCGCGAGTGACGTTGAAATCAACGCCGACGATCAGGTTGCTCGCGCGGCCCTCCTCGTACTCGCTTCGCGACCGTCCGTTCGTATACGCGGAGCTGAGCGAAAGATTGTTGATGAGCGGAGAATAGATCTTCCCGACCGAAGGCGTGGTTTTCCTCAGGCTGAACGTCACCGAGGTCGCCGCCGAGCGGGGAGTGCGCAACCCGTCGATGGCATCGGCCTGGATGTCCGACTGTGACACATAAAGCGGGTCGATCGCATCCGAGGTGTAGTTGATGGTCACCGGCATCGACACGCCCAGCGAAGCCGGCAGAAGCTTCTCGAGGCGGAACGCGGAGCTTACGTTCCAGGTGTTGTCAGAGAGAAAGGTCGGCTGCTCCGATAACTGCCTGAAATGCGGATCGCGCCGGCTGGCGCTCACGCGGATGTCGGCAAAATCGCTGGCAACGATTGACAACCCCATCTGCCCCGCGAATCCGGTCTCGCTCACGACTCCGCCGAGGCGCATGTCATCCACCCAGAGCTCCAGTGTGTCCCCGGGAAGGATCGGACTCGCCGAGCCTCCGGACGGGAGCCTGAGCAGCCCGACCGCCAGCTCCTGGACGGAAGCCAGATTGGGAGGCGTGACACCAGGATCGATGCTGTACGCGATGTATCCGCCGTCGCACGCGGCGTAGCGCTCGCCCGGCGTGGTGCCTGCCGGCAGCGGCGTGTTCGCGATGAGAACCGAATCGATCCCGGTGCAGGTGTTGGGCGCCGTGCCTTTCAGAATCGCATTCTGAATCTGCGCGCGAAGCGCGAACAGCTTCTCGAACTGCACGCGTATCTCCGGAAGCCACGCGGTCTTCGGGTCGCCGGAATTGATCGGCGTGCGATACATGTAGAAGTTGTTCTCGTCGCGCCCGATCTTGACGTAGAACTGAAGCTCGCCGGTTTGTCCCCAGCCGTTGCGGACGCCCTGTGCCCAGAGCCTCAGCTCGGTGTAGCCCATGAAGTTTTTTTCGCCCTCGGGAAAGCGGTAATACGCCTCGGCTCTCTCGTACGGCTGCACGTCGGTCGCCGTCAGCCTCAGCGACCGCTCGTTGATCTGCACGCGCCCGGGCTGGTATGCGATCGTCTTGCTGGTGGGGGCATCCGTCACTCCCGGCGGCGACGCGTATCGCACTCCGGCGGTGACATCCCGGTCCTGGGTTCCGATCACGCCCGAGTGCACGACGCCGGATGACGTCTCGCTGCCGGCGATCCCGCGCAGCGAGCGGTTGCTTACCTTGAGCCACGGCGCTCCGGTGAGACGCAGCCTTGCCAATGGGACGCTGGTGAAATCGTTGTCTCCGATGCCGCCGCCCGAGACCATCGTGATGCGCAGCGCTTTCGCGCGCCTAAGGAGCGGCATGCCCAGCGAGTCGTCGGGTTGGCGAAACGGAATTCTGAACAGCGTCCAGCAAACGGCCTCCTGCGGCGCACCGGTAGTCTTAAGCGTGCGCGTGAGCGAGCACTTTCCGCGGCGGATGTGCTTCGATGCATCTCCAAGGTTCACGATGTAACGCTGCCACTGCTCCGCATCGCGTTCCGCGCTTGTGAAGTTGATGACGTTGTCGGCGTCGATGTCCTCCTCGTCGAGGCGGTTGTTGTTGACGGTGCAGTTGGTCGTGGCATCGCCAAGAAATTGCCGCGTCCCGTAGCCTCCTCTGCAGGTCGCGTACGACTCGTAAACGACCGATTGGGGCGGAGCGCCTGGAATCGTATCGATCACCGCGTTGATCACATCGACGATGTCACCAGGCAAGCCCTTGTCGTTCGTTGCGGTGTTGAAAGCGCGGGAGAATGGATCGCGCTCGCTGTCGAGCCGATCGAAACCCTGGATTCTTTTTCCGGTGTAAGTCGTATCGCGCTCACCGCTCGGAAGCGTCCGCACGAAGAGAGAGTCCGGGCTGAAGGCGACCGAGTTCTCCGAGACCTCCCCGAAATCGAAGACGATCACCGGATTTCTGGATAGCCCGGCGCCGACGGGGATCTGGGCCCAGAACTCCAGGTTCTCGGCGCGTGAAATGTCGGTCCCGCTCACGCCGAGAGTCGTGCGGATCGAGCGCCAGCGGCGCCCGGCGGTGGAGTTCTGGATGCGCCAGCGAAACTCGTCCCTCACGTTGTCGAACAGGCCCCCGACGCTCAGCGGGTAGAGCGTGAGCCAGAGCAGCTGCTCGGGCCCGGTTACGCCGGTCCCGGCGAAGGTGGCCAGCGAGTCGATGTCGCTGATGCTGTACCGCACCGCGCGTCCCTCGGCGTCGACGCCATTGCTCTGCCACGCGAGCGTTGCGGCGCGATCGAGATCCACCACCCCGGGTCCGAGCCGGGCCGGAAGGCTGGTTCCCAGTGCGGGCTGGCTGCTGTAGTACCACTGCTGATCGGAAAGGGATATCTGCAATCCTCCCTCTCCTTCAAAGGACTCGATGTACGCCTGCTGGGATGCGCTCGTCTGGGGGCGGCTGCCCGCGAGCTCGGCGGAAAAACCGATGCGCGAGGGAGCCGTCGTAGCACCGAACGGCAGCATCGACACGAGCTGAGTCAACGGCTCGGCGTCGAAGCTGAAGAGAGCGTTCACTCCGGCGACGAGTGAGGCAGCCGGCTCGAAGCCGAGCGGCGGACGAGTGAAGTTCGTGCGCTGGCTCTGCGAGATCGCGGTGAAGTTGATCTGCCCCTGCGAAAAGGGAAACTCGGCCGTCGCGCCGAAGATCGAGGTGGGCGTCTCCTCGAAAACCGGATTCTCCTCGTACTGCACGGTGACCTGCCGTGGACGAGGGAACAGTGTGTCGGGCCGGTTGAACGATACGCGTCCAAGATCGTAGTCGACCGAGTAGTCGGTGCCGCGAGTGAGGGGGATCCCGTCGACGAGCAGCCGCTCCGAGTTGGGGCGCAGCTGAACGCTGCCAAGCATCAGAGCGCCCTTGTCCCCGCCCCCCTCCTCCTGATATCGCACCCTGATGTGATAGACCGCCACCGGCCGCTGTGAGGAGCGCACGTACTCCGGCGGCGTCGTATAGATCGTGTCGTTGGTCGGGTTTCCCCCGACGGCGAGGCCGTTGGACGCGAAAGGCTTGGCCGATGGGAAAATCAGGAACTGGTCGCGAATGGTCCGCGCGCCCGGTGAGCCGAGGCTGAGCTCGAAGTTCGGATCGCTTGGGCGCGGCCAGATGCGGTTTTCGAGATCGAAGCTCGAGCTGTTCGTCGCCTGCGCGAGGCCGAACAGCTTGAGATAAGTATCCGCTCCTCCAGCGGCGGGTTTCTCCTGATCCTCGCTGCTTCCGGTGACGACCTTGAGCGTGACGCTCTGGCGCCTCAGATCGGCGCCGCCGAGACGATACACGCTGCGAATTTCCCGGTCGAAGGCTGGATCTCCCGGCTGGACATCCGGATCCCACAACAGATTGGCGAACTGCTCCCCGGCCGGATCGAAGGTCAGGTCGGGGGTGCCGCCGGTGGAGGTGAACACCGTGTCGCGGCCATTGATGCGGACGCGATACGCGACTACGAGGCGCTCGTTGTTGAGGGCCAGCGGGCGCACCAGCGCGATCCAGAGCAGCGATGGATCGGCGTAGTAATCGACTCCCTCGCGGAGATACTCGTACACCTGTCCGCGCCGCGACCGCGGCTGTCCAAGCAGGCGGAATTGCGGCCCGCTGGGATTGGGGGGCTGTCCTCCGATAAGGAGCCTGTACAAGAAGATCTTCTTGGGTCGGAGGGTGTCGGGGAGGGACGCCGACAACGTTGCCATCCTTCTCGTGTCGAGGATGTCGATGTTCGGATACGCCGCGCCGAACAGCCGCGGATCCACCGTGAAGAAGAAGCGGCGTGGCTCGAACTGGTAGTCCTCGATCTTGCGGTCCAGCGCGCGCAGCGTCCTGTCGCCGACCGTGAAGACGACGTCGTGCACGACGTTGCCCTTCTGCTGCGCGAGAATCGTCTTGAGGCGCATCGAGCCGACTTTGGTGATCGCCTGAATTCCGTAATTCCCGCTCGGTATGCCGGCGGTTATGTAACGCGAGGAAGGAGGCTGGAAGGTCACGTTGCCGATCTCGAGGCGCTGCAGCAGCTCGCTGCCACGCCCCTCGTAGTAGATCGAGATGTTGTTCGACGCGTCGAACTCGCGCTGGGTGTCGTAGTCGAGATCGACGTGCACGCGCTCGGCCACGATGCCGCCCGATTTTGCCGAGAACTGGAAATCGACCAGCGGCTCGAAGGCGCTGCGGCAATTGATGGCCGGATCGAAGAAGAAAGCGGACGAGCAGAGCGCGCTCTGATTTTTCTCGGCCCGAAACTCAAGCCTTCCATCGAGCTGCAATCCGAGGTCGGCGTATTCACCCAGGATCGGCACGGGCTTGGGTGTAGCGGTAGGCTTGGGCTTGAGCGGCAGCTCGGTCGGATACGACGGCGCCGGGACGGGCGTGGCAAGGTTGCTGGTCGCCACCTGTCCCCACACCGACTGCATGATCGCGCGCATGTTCTGCTGAAACGCGGTGGCGCGGGCGGCTTCGATCTGAGCCTGCGCCTGTCGAAACGATTCCCGGTCTCCCCGTGAGAGCACCGGCGGAAGCGTGAGCGGGAGCGTGTCGGTCCCGATGCGGAGTCTGATTCCGGGGGCGCCCGGCGTTCCGGTGGGTGGAGCGGCCGGTGTCGGAAGAACCTTGCGGGTGGTGTCCTGAGGATCCTGCGCGTGCGCCGGCTGGGCCCTCCACAACGTTGTGAAAAGGGCCGTCGCGACGAGCCAGCGCGGATGCCGCACGCGCACTGCCTCGTGCGTGGAAGTCGTTGTCGTCGTGCCGCTTAACCACGAGCGCACGGTATATTTCACACTGTGAAGATACTGCACCGCTACGTTCTAAAGGAACACTTGGGGCCGCTCACGTTCGCCCTGACGGCGCTGACTTCGATTCTGCTGCTGCAGTACATCGGAAAGCATTTCGGGCAGCTCGTGGGCAAGGGTCTTCCGACGCTGGTGATCGCCGAGTTCTTTGGCTTGTCGGTGCCCCTGACGGTGGCGCTGACACTTCCGATGGCGGTGCTCGTCGCGACGTTGTACGCATTCAGCCGGCTCGCGGCCGAGAACGAGATCACCGCGCTGAAAGCGAGCGGTGTCAGCCTGGTGAGCGTGCTCAAGCCGGTTCTCTGGGCGGCCGTCGGGGTCACGCTGGTGATGGTCGGCTTCAATGACCAGGTACTGCCGCGCTCGAACCACCGGCTCAGCATCCTCCAGCGCGACATCGCGCAGACCAAGCCGACCTTCGGGCTACGCGAGCAGGTAATCAACGAGGTGATCCCGGGGAAATTTTACCTGAGGGCCGGACACCTGGACGAGGCCACCAATCTCATGCGCGAGGTGACCATCTACGACATGGGTGATCCAACGCGCCGGCGCACCATCTACGCCGACAGCGGCAACATGAGCATGACTCGCTCGATGACCGACCTGGAATTGACGCTCTACAACGGCAACATGCAGGATGTTCCCACCGCCACCCCCGACGAGCTGCAGCGCCTGTACTTCGATGTCGATCTGATCCGGATCCGCAACGTGGGAAACCAGTTTCAGAAGACGACCACTGACGCGTACAAGAGCGACCGCGAAATGACGGTCTGCGAGATGCAGGGAGCGCAGGACAGGGCGCGGCGTGAGCACGGGATGGCGAGCAGAGAATTCCTCGCCAAGCGCCGTGCTTCCCTCAAGGCGGGAACCAAGCTCAGCCCCGAGGTGCTGAGCGCGAAGGCGACGCCTCCGTGGGACATCGGCCTGGGGAGGGCGTACTGCAAGCTGATCTCTCTGGTGTCGGTGGGAACGGCTGGCGCTCAGGAAACGCCGCGGCCATCCGGCGCCCAGCCGGCGGCTACGACGGTGACGCAGCTCCCTCGCGCCCAGCGACGACCGGTACCCGTTCCGGACGCCGGGGTCCCAGCGACTGTCAGTTCGACGCCCTCAGGAATGGCAAGCTCAACCCCGTCAAGACCAGCCAGCTCAACGCCTTTACCGTCGGCCGACTCGATACGCGCGGCGCTCAATCTTCCGGCGCCGTCGACGGGGATCACCGATCCGTTGTCCGCGTCGATGCTCGAGGCGCTCAGGCTTCGGCTCACCGAGAGCTCGCGCATGGTGAACGCCTACGGAGTCGAGATCCACAAGAAATTCGCGCTCGCGGTCGCCTGCTTCGTCTTCGTGCTGCTCGGCGCTCCGATCGCGCTGCGCTTCCCGCGCGGAGGAGTCGGCCTCACCATCGGCGTCAGTCTCTTCGTGTTCGCGCTTTACTACGTCTGCCTGATCGCGGGCGAGGCACTAGGCAAGCGCGGTCTCGTCCCGCCGGTGGTCTCGATGTGGGCGGCGAACGTGCTGTTCGCGATGGTGGCGCTGTGGCTGCTCTCCAAGATCGGCCGCGAGGCACGAACGGCGCGCGGCGGCGACATGGGTGAGATGATCGATGCGATTCGCGGCTGGGCGAAGGAGAAGATCGGGGCCAACCGCCGGCGGCGGGCAGTCGAGGTCTCAATTTGACGCGAGTAGTAAGGGCGCTGGACAGGTACGTATTCACCGAGTTCTGGACGATCTTCGTGCCGACCGCGCTCGGTCTGCCGATCCTGGTCAACGTCATCGACCTCACCGACAATCTCGACAAGTATCTCAGCCAGAACCTGAGCCCGGGGCGCATCGCGCTCAGCTATCTGTACTGGCTTCCCGATTCGATGTTCATGGTGCTGCCGGCGGCGGTTCTCTTCGCGACGGTGTTCGCGATCGGATCCCTGACGAGACACTCGGAGATAACGGCGGCAAAAGCATCGGGCATCAGCTTCTATCGCTTGATCGCGCCGATATTCGTCGGCGCCGTCATCGCCACCCTCCTCGGCCTCGTACTCGGGGAGCTCGCACCGATCACGAACAAGAAGCGCCTCGAGCTGCTGCAGAGCAGAACGAGCGCGATGCGAAACGATCGCTACAACTTCGCCTACGCTGCCGATGGAGGGCGGGTGTACAAGATCGGCGGCCTTCACGTCCTCGAGCAGGGGGTGGAGGGTCTGGTGATCGAGCGGAAGGGCAACGGGCAGGACTACCCCTCGTACGTGGTGTCCGCGGCTGGAGCGAGGTACAAGCCCGACGGCGGCTGGATGATCGGCAAAGGCGCCATGCACGTGATCCCAGACACGCTGTCGAACATCACCTTCACCTTCGATTCGCTCGTGGATCGCAGGTTCACGGAGGAGCCGAAGCAGCTGACCCTGTCGCAAAAGGCGCCACAGGACATGGGATTCCGGGAGCTCGGACGGTTCATCACGTCGATGGAACGGTCGGGGGCGCAGGTGAATGAGCTGCGGGTGGAGCGAATGCTGAAGCTCGCGATTCCGATCACGTCGATCGTGATTCTTCTGTTCGGCGCTCCGCTGGCGACGAGCACTCAGCGCGGCGGGGCGGCGTACGGAGTCGGTTTGAGCCTGGCGACGACGGTCATCTTCCTGATGCTGATTCAGCTGACGAAGGGGATCGGCGGCAAGGGAATAATCCCCGCCGACCTGGCAGCGTGGGTTCCGAGCATCATATTCGGGGTGGTGGGACTCTTTCTCTTCACGCGCGTGCGAACTTGATCAGTGATCCGCTCGTCATTTTCCGGCGTGTCGGGGCGCGCGGCTATTTCGCGCGCGATATCGGGCGGGCGTTCAGGGATCCCCGCACGTACGGCCCCGAAACGTTCCGCCAGATGCGGAACATCGGCGTCGATTCCCTTCCGCTCGCCATCATCGTTGCCGCGTTCATTGGTGCGGTGACCGCGTTCCAGACGCGGTACCAGCTCTTTGGGGGTGTGCAGCTGTCGGTGGTCGGGCTGATATCGCGGCAGTCCATCATTCTCGAGCTCGGCCCTTTGCTCACCGGACTCGTTCTGACCGGACGGGTCGGCGCGAGGATCACGGCCGAGATCGGAACGATGCGGGTAACCGAGCAGATTGATGCGCTCGAGACTCTCGCGTACGATCCAATCGCGTATCTGGTGGTGCCCCGCCTGATCGCGGCGCTCATCATGGTCCCCGCCCTCACAATAATCGCCGATGCAGTCGGCGTCGGAACGGCATTCCTCACGGCGGTCACGGCTACCGACGTGACCGCCGCCTCGTTTTCGGAAGGCTTGAGACTGTCGTTCACTCCGTTTCAGATTGTCTACAGCGTGATCAAAGCCGTTCTCTTTGGCGGAGCGATCGCGTTCTTCTGCACCTACGAGGGCTACACCGCGGACGTGGGCGCGGAAGGTGTCGGACGCAGCACCGCGCAGGCGGTGGTCGTCACGTCCGTCGCGATACTGGTGCTCGACGCGCTGACCGCGCTTCTCCTCGCCCCCTACCTTCAAGCATGAAGAAAAGAGACGAAGTCCTCGTTGGCCTGCTGTTGATCGGGACCATCATCATCGCGATTGTCGGCTCGCTGTGGCTGGCGCGTGGCGGCCTTTCCAAGGGATACCCCTTGTACGCCAAGTTCCCCTGGGGAGCGGGCCTCAAGCAGGGACAGCCGGTGTGGCTCGTCGGCGTGACCGTCGGATACGTGGACGGTGTCGAGCTCAAGCAGAACGGAATCCTGATCACCACGCTCAGGATCACCGATGATTACAAGGTCCCGATTGGGAGCAAGGCTACGGTCGTACCAAACGGGATCTTCGGCGACATGGCGGTGGCGCTGACGCCCGACCGGCCGAATCCGGTTTCGTATAACGAGGGCGATACGGTACCGGTCGGGCCGACGACGCCGGGAATCGCGCAGATCACGGCAAAGGCGGATTCAATCGCGCGCTCGGTCAACACCGTGACGACAGCGCTCCAGCAGGAGATGGTTGCGGCCGGCGGATTGAGGGACATGCGTCAGGCGATCGCCGGTACCAATCGCCTGATCGCCGATTTCTCGACGATCGCAGCCGAGCAGTCACGGCAGCTGAGCGCGACGATGACGTCGCTGCGTCGGGCGGCGAGCGCGGTCGATCCGACGAAGGTGGATTCGACCATTACGAACATTCAGACCGCGAGCGCGAACATGGCGGCGATGAGCGCGGATCTCAAGGCGACATCGGAGAAGCTGGATCTGATACTGGCCAAAGTGGACAGCGGAAATGGCAGCGCGGCGAAGCTGCTCAATGATCCGGGGGTCTACAACGACGT
>JBGTEZ010000177.1:0-2872 GCA_041747535.1 Gemmatimonadaceae bacterium | reverse complement strand
TGCCCGCACGCGGTCGCAAAAAAAACCTGCACGGGCGCGAGCCCAGGCAGGGAAGGGGATGGGGAATGCGCGCGGCGGGACTCGAACCCACGACCTTCGGCTCCGGAGGCCGACGCTCTATCCAACTGAGCTACGCGCGCGTACTCGGCTGTGCCGAGTAGTGCATTCTAACCCGCGCGGTAACGAGGGTCAACGAAGAGCGCGGTAGAAACGACCCGCCATGAGGACCAACTCCTCTTCGCGAGATGCGAAACGAGCAATTTACGGTTCTTCCCGGCGATGAGATCTTGACTGCATTCGTCCGCTCAAGGCTCGGGACAGTGTCTTTCTCACCAAGCTCCTCACTGGTAAGTCCAGTTTGACAGGCATGCGAATCGCTTTGCAGAATAGTGGGACATCTACGCGGCGTTCGCTCACTTCAAGTACCTAATACCGAGGCCGGGACGATCATGCGTGCTGCCCTAACAATTCTTGTCTTCTGCTGGGCGTGCGCCCACCCCGCCTCGCGCCATCGAGCAGATCAAGCGCCGGGATCGGTGGGGAGTCGCGCTGCGGCAGACACTGTGAGTGCAGCGGAGCGCGCCTCGATCCTGGAGGCGGTTACAATATTTCGACAGAATGCCTTTCCAGGCAGTCCAATCCGGTTCGACGGCTGCAGTGTCGCATTAGCCGTCGGTGTCGGTTACGAGTCGCTGCTTCGCCCCCAATTTCGACGGCTTGTATCTGAACCTACAACCACATGTGGTCCTAAACCGGACTTTACCGGATCAGATCACCGGCTCGTTGTTCGTACCATTGGCAGTGACAGCGAGGGGGCAAGTGCTTCGCTTGTCTATGTTGGAGGAAACTACGCGCACTCCGAGTCCTATAGGCTCATGAACATGGGAAAGCGACATTGGATCGCGCTGGAGATGAGAGTGCACGAGGCGATGATCGCGGATTAGCCAACCCCTGTAACGCGTGCAGTAAAGAGGGTCAACGAAGAGCGCGGTAGAAACGACCCGCTGTCAGGACTAACTTCCGCGCATGACAGCAGCGAAACGAAAGATCACGGTCCTTCCCGGCGACGGGATCGGCCCCGAAGTCGTAGAAGCAGCCCTCCGCATCATCGAAGCGACCAAGGTCCCGGTGGAGTTCGAGCGCCGGGAGGCGGGCGCAGCCGTGTTCAAGAAGGGCATCGAGACCGGGATACCCCCCGAGACCATTGAGTCGATCGAGCGCACGCGCGTCGTGCTCAAGGGCCCGCTGGAGACGCCCATCGGCTTTGGAAACCGAAGCGCCAACGTCACGCTTCGAACGCTCTTCGAGACCTACGGCAATATCCGCCCGGTTCGCGAGCTTCCCGGGGTTCAAACACCGTTCTCAGGACGCAAGCTCGACATCGTGCTCGTCCGCGAGAACATCGAAGATCTCTACGCCGGCATCGAGTACATGCAGACGCCGGGGGTGGCCGAGAGCCTCAAGCTGATCTCGCGGGAAGGATGCGAGAAGATCGTCAAGCTCGCGTTCGCTTTTGCCCAGGCCGAAGGGCGCAAAGCAGTCCACTGCGCGACCAAGTCCAACATCATGAAGCTGAGCGAAGGGCTGCTCCAGCACACCTTCGAGGAGTTCGCGCCGAAGTTCCCGGGCATTGTCGCGAAGCACATTCTCATCGACAACTGCGCGCACCAGCTCGCGATGCGCCCCGAGCAGTTCGACGTCATCGTGACGACCAACATGAACGGAGACATCCTCAGCGACCTGACCTCGGGGCTGACCGGCGGGCTCGGGTTCGCGCCCTCCGCCAACATCGGCAACGATGTCGCCATCTTCGAGGCGGTGCACGGCTCGGCCCCCGACATCGCGGGGAAGAACAAGGCGAACCCGACCGCGCTGGTGTTGAGCGCGGCGATGATGCTCAGGCACATCGGGGAAGGGAAGGCCGCCAACGAGATCGAGCAGGCGGTGCTCGTCACCCTCGAGAGCGGCGTCCGCACCGGCGACATGATAGGGGCGACCAAGCCGACATCGACAACCGACTTCACGGCGGCCGTCATCCGGAACCTGGGAAAGAGATCGGCGGTAAGTCCGCCGCGCGACTACAAGAAAGTCGCGATGCCGGTGTCACCGCCCGGTGTGAGCGTGGTGAAGACCACGAAGAGACGCGTCGTCGGCGTGGATGTCTTCGTCGAGACCGCGCTCGACCCGGTACAGCTCGCGCGCGAGCTCACCGAGGTGGCGACCGCCGAAGACGTGCGACTGCAGATGATCAGCAATCGCGGGGCGATGGTCTTTCCCTCAAACGAGCGGAGCGTCTCGCTGGTCGATCACTTCCGGTGCCGCTTCATCCGTCACGACAACGGCGACCCGAGCGACAAAGCGATACTCTCGCTGCTGGAGAAGATCGGCGCCACCTACCGCTGGATGCACGTCGAGAAGCTCCAGGAATTCGACGGTACCGCGGCGTTCAGCAAGTCGCAGGTAAAATGAAGCTACGCCCACGCGAATAGATCGGAGGGTGGAAATGGAAACCACACGCTACGACCGGCGCGAGTTCATGGGCTACTTCACGAGCGTCGGGCTCGGCAGCACGCTGCTGCCGGGCGTTCTCTGGGCGAAACTGGCGTCCGACGCCGCGCTCGAGATCACCGCCGCGACGATCGCCGATGCCGAGGAGGTAGCCGGCATCAAGCTCGAGCCAGAAGAACGCGAGATGATGGTCGACGGACTTCGGCTTCAGACCCAGCGCATTGCGGCGCTCCACAAGATTCCACTCGACAATTCGGTGTCGCCGGCAATCGTGTTCAATCCGCTCCCGCCTGGGAAAGTCGTGGCACCGGATCGCCGTCACCCGCCGGTGCGAAGCCGCGTCCAGCGTCGCACGCTCGGCGCC
>JBGTEZ010000176.1:0-3911 GCA_041747535.1 Gemmatimonadaceae bacterium | reverse complement strand
TAACGGCGCGCGCACAAGAGAGAACGTCTCGGCCAATCCCGGACAACGCTGCACTTCAGTCCGCGCGGCCATCCGCGGTCACTCGCCCGTGCAAACGACATCGATCCAACGACATCGTGCCAACGACATCGTGCGAATTTTGGTGAGCAGTTCGAAATCTCGGTGGGAGTAGGCGAGGGGCCTGCGTCAGCGACTTTCAGCGAGCGACCAGGAGACCCGCGACCGAGCGGAGCGAGGGAGCGCAGTTAGGGGCTCCGCCCGAGCGAGCGTAGTCGCGTAGCAGGCCCCTCGTCTGCGACCGCCGAGATCTCGAACTGCGCGCGCAATGGTCTCTCTGGCGGTGTAGTTGAAGCGGAGCAGGCGGCGAATGTGCGATCAGCGAATCAGCGGGAGCAACAGCTTGACGAACGTGATGATGACGACCACTCCGACGACATCGAGCAGCGCACCGTAGCGCATCATTTTCGCGAGCGGGATTCTCCCCGAGCCGTAAACGATCGCGTTGCACGGCGTCGACACCGGCAGCATGAATCCCATGCTTGCGCCCAGGGTCGCTCCGAGCGCGGGGGCGAGCGGATCAGCGCCGGCGGCCTGGGCCACCGAGATGACGACAGGAACGATCATGTTCGCGGAGGCGGTATTCGACGTCACCTCGCTGAGGGCGGCGGCGATCACCGTCGAGCCGATCAGGAGAGCGGTATCGCCGCTCGACGGCATCCAGGCCAGCAGCGATCGTCCCATCGCTTCCGCCAGCCCGGTCCGGAACGAAAGCACGCCGAGCGCGAACCCGCCGCCGTACAGCAGCACAATTCCCCAATCGATTTCGGCGGCCTGGCGCCAGGTGATCGCGCGCTGGCCGCCGCTTCCCGGGAGAAGGAAGAGCAGCCCCGCTCCGATCACCGCTGCAACCCCCTCCGGCAACATCGCAACGAACCCCCTGTATGTCGCGCTGTTCTCGCCGGCCGTCACCGCGACTATGCCGGGCAGTATCCAGAGCGCGACGGTGATCGAGAACGCTGTCAACGTGGAAATCTCTCCCCGACTCCAGGCGTGGCTCTTCTTCTCGCGCTCGAGCATCGCGCTCAGACCGGCGAATCGTACGCGTCCGCTCGAGCTGGCCCTGTCGAGGTGGAAGAACAGGAAGCCAAACAGCACGATCACGATCGGCACCCCGATCATCATCCACTGGAAAAACGGAAAGGCGATGCCGAGCTCGCTCCGAATGAAACCGATGCCGATCACGTTCGGCGGCGTGCCAACCGGAGTGGCGAGGCCTCCGACTGATGCGGCAAATGATGTCATCAGCATCAATGCCGTTGCGTAGGCTGGGTGGAGCGCGATGCCCGTCTCCCGTTCCGAATCCCGCAGGAAGGCGAGTATGGCGAGGCCGATGGCGAACATCATCGCGGTGGTCGCTGTATTGGAGATCCACGCCGAGATGCTCGCGGTAACGGCACCGAAAGCGAACAGGATCCGACGGGGGCTGGCGGCGATCAGGCGGTGGGAGAGCACCGCGTAGGCGAGCCTCCGGTCGAGGCCGTGGAGGGTGATCGCCCGCGCGAGAATGAATGCGCCGATGAAAAGAAACATCAGCGGATCCGCGAATGGCGCGAACACTTCCTTTGCCGGCGCGACGCGAAGAACGACCGCCGCCGCGGCGCCGAGCATCGCGGTCACCGGCATCGGAATCGCTTCCGTGACCCAGAGCACCACTACCGCCGCGAGGATCGCCGCCAGCCGATGCGGCTCCGTGGGTAGCCCGGTCGGCATCAGCAGAATCGACGCGAAAACGACCGGCGCCAGAACGGAGCCGGCGACCACTCTTGCCCGGCTGGGACTCCCGTCGAGTCCTGCTTCGGCTTCTCCGGTCGGCACCGACGCGCGATGACTGTCTGTCACGATGGAGTGGAAAGATGAGCGCGTGGATGCATATTTTGTTAGATGCCGCTCCGCACCCGGGAATTTTCTTGCCTGCTGCCGAAGCGATAAGCGCGGCCGACACCGCCTGGATGCTCATGTCCACGGCGCTGGTGCTGTTGATGACGCCCGCCCTCGGATTCTTCTACGGCGGACTGGTCCGGGCGAAGAACGCTCTCAACACGATGATGATGAGCTTCATGGCCCTCGGCTTCGTCGGCCTCGCCTGGGCGCTCATCGCGTACTCGCTCGCGTTCGCCGAGGGCTCCAGCTGGATCGGTGGGACGGGATTCTCGCTGCTGTCCGGCGTTGGGCTGGAAGCCAAGGGCTCGATCCCGCACGTGTTGTTCATGGCGTATCAGGGTACGTTCGCGGTAATAACGGCCGCGTTGGTCTCGGGCGCGATCGTTGAGCGCATGCGGTTCGGGCCGTATCTGGTATTCATCACGCTGTGGTCCATTCTCGTCTACGCGCCGGTGGCTCACTGGGTGTGGGGCGGCGGCTGGCTCGGCAAGCTTGGCGCGCTCGATTTCGCCGGCGGCACTGTCGTCCACATCAACGCCGCAGCGGCTGCCCTCGTGATTGCACTCGTCGTCGGAGCGCGTAAGGACTACGCGCGTCAGGCGATCGTTCCCCACAACGTTCCGTTCACGCTGCTTGGAACGGCAATCGTCTGGTTCGGGTGGTTTGGCTTCAACGCGGGAAGCGCGCTCGGCGCGAACGCGTCGGCTGCACTGGCATTCGTCAACACGATGTTCGCTCCGATGGGAGCGCTGGTGGTGTGGAGTCTGCTCGATCTCCGACGAACCGGAAAGGCAACCGCCGTTGGAGCGGCCACGGGAATCGTCGTCGGTCTGGTAGCGGTCACGCCGGCGGCGGGTTACGTGAGTCCCCTCTCCGCGATTGTAATCGGAGCCATCGCCGCAACCGCGAGTTACCACGCTCTCTTGTGGAGGGCGCGCACCAGGATCGACGATTCGCTCGACGTGGTGGCGGCCCACGGTGTTGGTGGACTGATCGGAGCGCTTTTGACCGGAGTGCTGGCTGATCGCGCCTGGAACGGAGTCGCCGATGGGGCTCTGTTCGGAAATGCCTCGCAGCTGACAGTGCAGACCCTCGCGATCGTCGCGACCATTGCCTACAGCGCGATCGGCACCTATTTGATTCTCAAGTTCATCGTGCTGATGGCTGGCCTGCGCGCCAGCTCGCGAGAGGAAGGCATCGGTCTGGATGTGACTCAGCACGGGGAAGAGGCCTACAGCCGGGGCGAGGGCGCGATCCTCGTTCAGCCGGAGAGGAGGAGTGCCGAGCGATGAAGCTCGTCGTGGCGATCGTGCGGCCCGAGAAAGTCAACGATGTGCTCGAGGCGCTGTACCGGGCCGACGTGCGCGGACTGACGATGAGCCGCGTGCAGGGACACGGCGGCGAGCTCGAGGAAGTCGAGACCTATCGCGGAATGACGGTGAAAGTAGAGCTGCACGACAAGGTGCGGCTCGAGATAGCCGTCTCCGATCATTTCGTCGGCCCGACGGTGCGCGCCATTCTGACGGCGGGAACGACCGGCGAAGTCGGCGACGGAAAGATTTTCGTGCTGCCGGTGGAAAAGGTTTACCGCATCCGCACAGGAGAAGAAGATCAGTCGGCGGTCACGCCAGTAGAGACTGATGACGCCGCATCAAGCTAACGGGACTGCGGGTTTTGAGTTAACCGTTCCTGGGTTAACCGTTGTTGTGTGAAACCCAAGAACGCACAACGCAAAAACGGTCGACTCAAGACCCGCAGTCAGTCATGCTAGCTCTTTTTCCACGTCGGCAAAATCCGGATCCGGAAGCTCCGCATAAACCGGATTCGACAGGTATCGCTCGCCGAAATCGCAGATCACCGAAACGATCAGCTTCCCCTTGTTCTCGGGTCGCGCCGCAACCTGCAGTGCCGCCCACGTAATGGAGCCTGAAGAGATTCCGGCGAAAATCGCCTCCTCACGCGCGAGCTTT
>JBGTEZ010000175.1:0-7911 GCA_041747535.1 Gemmatimonadaceae bacterium | reverse complement strand
CTGACACCGGTGGTCGCCGGAAAGCGCAGCTACCGCACGAGCCCCGACTGGTCGCCGAACGGTGAGGAAGTCGCGTTCATGCAGCAGATGGGCGATTTCCAGATCTGGACGATCAACGTGAAGGACCGCGTGATGAAGCAGTTGACGACGGAAGGCGAGAACGAAGATCCGTCGTGGGCGCCCGATGGTCGCCACCTCTCGATTACCACCCGCCGCGGTGAGATCGGAGCGGACCGGAATATCTGGATCCTCGATACCCGCACCGGAAGAATGCGGCCGCTCACGACGACGAACGACGCGAGGCTGTCGGATTGGTCGCCGATACTCAAGCCAAATTTCTAAAGATTGATGCTGCGCGGAGAGATTCTTTTCGCCCCAAAACATCTCTGCGAGAGAGAGATGCTTTTCGCGTCTTGAGTTTACCGTTATTGAGTTATCCGTTATTGCGTGAAGACTGAACGCAACAACGCATAACGGGAAAACGGTAAACTCAAGACGGAAAAAGGATGTTCAGCTCACTCGTGGCCTGAACGGACTCAGCGATCCGTAATGACGAACGCCCGAAGAGGTGCGCCCCCGGTTGAGTTGTCACCGGTGACGATCGTGCGGCCGGTGCCCGCGACAAAAGTGACGCTGCTCAGATTGATCGTCACGCTCGCGGTGCGATTCGCCGGCAGAGTCCCGGCCGGTACCGCGCGGAACTGATAGGTCCCCGCGGCGACGTTAACATAGGGTGAGGCGGCCGCGTAACCGAGGTTCGTCGCGATCGGCGTGGCCGTCGCCAGGTCGGCGCCCGGCGCGGTCAGGAACGCGTCTATCGCTCCGGCAGTGGGGCTGAAATTCACCACACGGATCGCGGTCTGCCCAGCCGGAGGCGCGGTGTTCACGTCCGTTACGAGGGCGACTCCAGGCGCTCCTCCGCCAGTTCCTCCGGTTGCATACACCGAGAGATCCTCACCCTCGGCTACGCTGAACGTGAACGTTGCCACCTGGACGGTCGGATCCGCCGTTCTTACGAGCACGAGCGTGCGCTGGCCGGCGAGGATCGCCGAATAACTCGCGGTTGCCGGCGCTGGAAGCGACGACGGAGTCGTTCCGGTGTAATTGAGATTCACGCCGAACGGCACTCCCTCGAGAATTGCGTTGACCGGATTGCGCGCCGGATCAGTGATCATGTTCACGAACCGCACCCTACCGGTTGGTCCGCCGGGCGCGAGCGGACCCGGAGCTTCTTCCGTTCCGCAGGCAGAGAGCAGCAGGACCAATCCGGCTGCCATCGTCGAAGCGCTGGTCATCAGTCGCGATTTCATTAGTAGGTACACCCTGACGGAAAGGTTGCGGGCTCAGTCGGATTCGGAGGTACGTTCGGATTCGCGTTGCGATCACCAACCGCGTACGGCAGCCAGCAGCGCTGACCGTCGGCGGGGACGCCAGGTGTCGCGACAGGGCCGCGAATGAGGTTTCGCCGACGAGAATCTTCCCAGCGAAGTCCAGTGCCCAGCAGCTCGTATCGGCGCTGGGAATAGATCTCGGCGATCATCTCCGGCAGCGTCAGCGCTCCCGCGATCGGCGGCAGACATGCCTTGGGATCGTCGAGTCCGCGTCCGCCCGTGCAGTCGGTGCGTACGGAGTCGAGCACCGCCTGCGACTGCGGAAGGTCACCGAGATTCGCGAGCGCTTCGGACTTGATCAGCAGCGCTTCATCGGGGAAATAGACCGGCAATGGTGATTGCGGGTTGGCGTATCGGTTCCACGGATCGAGCAAAGCGGCTACCCGGCCGGTGAGAGTGGTCGAGGGAATGACGAAATAATTGAACCGCTGGTCGCCCGCGGCCATTGAAAGCCGCCACTGACGGCGCACCGCAATTCCATTGGTGCCGCCGGTCACGTTCGCGTAGAAGTTGACGGCCGGCGCGGGATACGTCAGCGCCGACAAAGCGGCTGTTCCAGTGCGCGCTACAAGATTCGAGGCGGAAAGAGCGGTGGCATTATCCCCCGCGATTCTCGCGTACCGGGCGCGGAGAAGATGAATCACGTTCGGCAGGCTGACCCCGGGCGTGAGAATCGTGCTGTTGAAAAAAGCGCTCGGCGCAGTCGCCGCGATTTCCGCCGCCGCGGAGTCGAGGAGCGCGCGCACATAGGGCAACGCTTCGGCGCGAGGCACGTACGACGGCGCGGTCACGATCGTATTGATCGGCAGCTGCTGGTAGGATTGCAGCGCTTCGCCGAGCGCCTCGGCCTTGAGCGCAAAAGCGAGGGCGCGGAGACCACTGCGCGTTCCGGCATCCAGCTCGCCCTGGAGAGCGACGGACCCGGCCAGCAGATCGTTCGCCGTTCGTACCGTGCGATAGATCGAGTTGAAGACGTTGTCGGCGATCGCGGTGCCTGGAGCGACGGAGCCCTGCTCGGCGTCGCTGATGGAGATGAGCGCCGCGCTCGTCGAAGCGAACTCGTCGTTAACGAGTCCGGCCATGTAGCCAAAGTTCCCGTACGACTCGGCGAACCTGGCCTGGAGTCCCGTTGCGAGCGCTATCACGCCCGCGACGCTGGTCGTCACCTGACCTTCAGTCGGCTGATTCGGGTTCTGGAGGTCGAGGTTGCACGCCCCGGCCGAGAGTGCGGCGAGGGCCGCCGCGAACCGTCTCATCATGCGCATTGTGTCGAGTCTCCGGGCATCAAAAAGTGAATCGCGCACTGAGAGACCACACGCGCGGTATCGGGTATCCGCCGAAGTCGAAGCCCCGGTCGGCGGCCGTCGTCTGTACCGACTGCAATCCGCCGGCGTTGGTGCCGAAGAGATTGATCTCGGGATCGTAGCCGCTGTAGTCGGTCCACACGTACAGGTTGCGGCCGGAGAGCGTGAGATCGACGCCCTCCCTGAAGTAGCGGCGCAGGCCCGGGGCATCGAGGGTATAACTCGCGCTCAGCTCCCGCAGCTTGACGAAGGTGCCATCCTCGATCCAGTACTCGAAGATGCCTTGCGTCCGCGAGTTGAAGGTTGGCGGCAGCTTCCGCGGATCGCCGTAAGGGAGCAGCTCGCGCTCGTATTCCTTCGAGTTGCTGGCGATGCCCGCGTTCTGGGCGCGGGTCGAGAGGTTCATGATCTTGTTGCCGAAAACACCATCGAGCAGCGCGCGGAGCCGCACTTTCTTCGCGATAGTGAATTCGTTCAGCAGCGCGCCGGTCCACTTTGGATTCGGGTCACCGATGACTGCGTTG
Organism: Gemmatimonadaceae bacterium; assembly: GCA_041747535.1. Classification (GTDB taxonomy): domain Bacteria; phylum Gemmatimonadota; class Gemmatimonadetes; order Gemmatimonadales; family Gemmatimonadaceae; genus UBA4720. The sequence goes on along the minus strand of JBGTEZ010000175.1, from coordinate 4,692 downwards.
AGGGAGTCGTTGCAGGTGCCACCGCTGATTGCAACACGCTGCGCCGCGGTACCCATGTCCGCCGCCTGATTGCTGCGGCGATAGCGCCCGAGGGAATCCACGAGGAGAGCGCCGGTTGCGCAGTTGCGGGCGGCGTAGGAGCCGTAGAAGACTCCGACTGGCTCGCCGGCACGGATGCGGTTCGGATATCCGCCGGCCGACTGGAAATCCTGAATTGCCAGGCTATCGACGAGGTTCTTGTTGTGCGCATACGTGATGGTCGACGACCAGGAGAATCTGGGCGCGTCGACGTTTCTCGTCTGCACCAGAAGCTCGAGTCCCTTGTTCGTCATCGTTCCGATCGGAGCGAACTGGCGGGAGAAGCCGGTGCTCGTCGGCAACGGCCGGAAGAACAGAAGGTCGGAAACGATTCGATCGTAATACGTGGCCTCGGTCGCGACTCTTCCTCCGAGGAATCCCATGTCGGCGCCGATCTCCCATTCACGAGCGCGCTCGTTGCGCAGGTCAGGGTTTCCGAAATCGGTCGCGTTGACGAATCCAGGCCGCCCGGCAAAGGGAACCTGCACGTAGCTGATGTACTGCGAGTAGGCGTTGAGGAGACCGGGCTGGCTTCCCGCCCATCCGAGCGCGCTGCGCAAGCGAAGGCTGTTGAGCATTCCGGGGCGATCCGCGATTGCGACGAATGATGCCGAGAGCTTGGGGAACGCCTGCCAGCGCTCGGATGGCGCGAACGTGGAGGAGGCGTCATAGCGCACGGCGCCGGAGAGAAAGAGGCGGTCGTTCCAGGCTACTTCCTGTTGTCCGTAGAAGCCGAGCGTGCGGAGCTCGATGTCGGTCTGAGCGGCGGAGAAAACCGAACCCGCGCTCACCAGCTGGCCGACGGGTGCGAGACCGTTGGCGGATGCCTGCGTCAGTCGCACGCGCTGGGCGGTGTGATTGAAGCCGGCGGTGGTGCGCATCTCGATCGAGCCCATCGGAGCCCACTCATAGCTCGTGACTCCATCCTGATTCACGACGCGTGTGCCCTGAAACACCGACTGTGAGCGTCCGGTCGCGAGCGGTGCGGTACCAAGCACGGCGCTGCGCGGGATGAACTGGCGCTGCTCGAAGCTGGCGTTGTCGATGCCGATCATGTAGTCGACGAGCAGTCTCGACAGCGGGGTCCAGGTGAGCTTGGCCGATCCGATGAAGCGGTCGATCGTCTGCGGGTTGCGAATGCGGGCGATCGCGAGAAGCGGATTCGTTCCGAGCGCTGGCGGTAGCGGATAAACGCCGTTGACGGGAGCGAAGTTCACCGACGTCGGCGCGAAAAAGAGCGATCCCATGATGCCGTAGTCGTTCTGCTCGCCGAACGCCTGGAGCTGATTGTTGGTCGTGATGTAGTTGCTCGTGATGTTGGCGACGAGGCGCGAGCTCAGGCGCTGCTGGATGTTGGCGCGCGCGCCGGTGCGGCGGGACGACGTCGTGGCGAGAATCCCGTCCTCGTTCGAGAAATTGCCGCTGATGAAGTAGCGGGTCTGATCGCTGCCGCCCTCGACGGTGAGGTTCTGCTCGATGCCATTGGCGCGGTCGAAGATGTCGTTCTGGTAGTTGAAGCGCGCGATCGGCAGTCCGGCGGCGTCGAACGGGTAGAAGTTGAACGGCTGCTGCTCGCGCAGCTCGCTGGTGGAATAACGTGTGTTGAGCGTAAAGCGCGGCTTCCCGATGCTGCCACGCTTGGTAAAGATCTGAACGACACCGTTGTTCGCGCGGGACCCGTAGAGCGCGGCCGCGGCGGCGCCGCGGATGATCTCGATGCGCTCGATGTCCGACGGATTGATGTCGGCGAGGCGATTCTGCGGGTTTGATCTGGTGCCGAGGTCGGCGAGCTGTGCCGAGCCGTTGTCGACGATCACGCCATCCACGATGTAGAGAGGATCCGATCCGGAGATGAACGAGTTGGTGCCGCGGAGGCGGACGGAGATGCCCCCTCCCCCAGGACCACCGGAATTCTGAGTGATTTGCGCCCCCGGAATTTTGCCCTGCATCGCCTGATCGACCGTAAGCGCCTGCGCGCGGCTGATGAGGGCCGAATCGACCGTGGCGATGCTCGTTCCGACTTTGCGCTTCTCTGTCGCGGTTCCGGTGCCGGTGACGACGACCTCGCTGAGATTGACGGCGCTGACGTTGAGGGCGACGTCGGCGGTAGTCGCTTCACCGGCGACGACGGTGACCCTCTGAGTAGTCGGCTGATAGCCAATTCGCCGGACGGAAAGAACCCGCGTACCAATCGGGACGCCGCTCAGAGAATAGTTGCCGTTCGCGTCAGTGACCGTACCGATTCGCGTGTCGGTGACCAGGACCTGCACGTCGGGCAATCCCCGGCCTGCCGCCGCGGGGTCAGTGATCCTGCCGCGTATCGTGCCGGTCTGAGTCTGTCCGGCCAGTGATGCCGGAGCCAGAAGAGCGAGAGCGAGCACAAGTGCGCCGCGACGAGCGAAGGTGAGCGTCATCAGACCAATCTCCGAGTCTGCGTTCTCCCCGTGGGGAGTTGTCTTGAAACAAGTGGCTCAACGATAGTAGGGGGTACTACGGGGAGCAAGCGAATTCGTCACGGCTTCGAAATCGGAGTGCGACGACGATCGACGGCGCGTTTTGAGTTTACCGTTCTTGCGTTTTCCGTTGTTGCGTTTCTTCCGTCCGCCGCTTCCGCGCTTTCTGAGCGATGAAAATTATCGACGCCGGCTTGCCCGTCGTCGGGTGTAATGGCTCGCGTGTGTCGGTCAGGTTGAGACCGCTGTCGGCCAGCAGCTTTTTCCAGCTTTCCACCGTACGGAAATACCACGGCGCGGGATCGGAGAAATCTTCACTGAAGCCGGCCCAGGATCCGGTGCGCCAGCCATCCTCGTAGGGGAGATCGCCGCGCGCGACGAGCGGATGGAGCGTCTGCACGATCAGCGCTCCGTCCGGACGGAGCAAATCGGGAATTCGGCGCAGAAGCCGTTCCACCGATTCCTTTCCGAGCAGCGCGAAGTTGGCGACGGCCACATCGACCTTTACGTCGAGCTCGCCCGCGGCGATCGCTTCATATGATGCGACCCGGAACTCGCCGCCGCCGGCTTGTTTCGCCTGCTCGATCAACGACGGGACCACGTCGACCCCCATCGCGTCCACGCCCTTCTCCGCGAGCGCGCGCACGAGCCAACCCTCGCCGCAGCCGATGTCGAGCGCGGTTTTGGGCGTGCGGCTCAGCACCGCGTCGACGATGGCCTGGTTCGTCACCAGCCTGCGGCTCTCGATCTGGTTCCCGCGCACGGCGCTGGTCCACGGCGATGCGTTCCTGAGCCACGAATCGACTATCCGCGCGTCACTGAGGGGGTCGGCGCTCATCGAGTAGTCAGAGAATGTCGCCGGCCAGAGGCCTGGTTGCTCAACCGAGTTGTTTTTCGCGTTTTGAGTTGACCGTTGTTGCGTTGTCCGTTGTTGCGTGCCGGCAGTAAACTGCGCCGCGCAAGTGGACAATCGCCGGCTCGTATATATATAGTGGCGTCTGTCCGGGGAATCACAACCACTACAGAGGGCGTATGAGCACTTCGGCGTCTCGCAGCAACTCGCCGCCGCCCGCGGGCGCCGGACCTGGAGTCGCACCAATCAGACCGGCGCGGGAGCGCCTGTTGTCGCTAGACGTCTTCCGCGGACTCACCGTCGCGGGGATGCTGCTCGTCAACGATCCCGGGAGCTGGAGCTCGATATTTCCGCCGCTGGAGCACGCCGAGTGGCACGGGTGGACACCGACCGATCTCATCTTTCCCTTCTTTCTGTTCATCGTCGGCATCACGACGCACCTGTCGCTCGCAGCCCGGCGCGCGCGTGGGGATGATGATGGCGCCATCATCAGGCAGATTCTCCGCCGCGGCGCGATCATCTACCTGCTCGGCTTCCTGATGGCCCTGTTCCCGTTCTATCAGTGGGGTCCGATCGAATCGATGCCCGACGCATCGTTTCTCGACCGGATCATGCACCGGCTCGCCCACGTGCGAATTCTCGGTGTGCTGCCGCGCATCGCGATCGTCTACGTTTGCGCCGCACTCCTGACACTGCGCACCACGCTCAAGCAGCAGGTGATCATCATCGCCGTACTTCTCTTCGGTTACTGGTTCGTCATGACGGTGCTTCCCGTTCCTGGTGAGGGAACGATTGGCGCCTTGCTCCTGCACGACAAATCGCGGAACCTCGCCGCGTACTTCGATCGCGCCATTCTCGGGACCAATCACACCTGGTCCGGCAGCGTGACTTTCGATCCCGAGGGACCGCTGTCGACGATTCCGGCGATCGGCACCGCCATTCTCGGTGTCATCGCGGGGCGGTGGATCGCGTTGACCGAGCGGCCGCTGATCGAGCGAATCGCGGGGCTGTGCGCCGGTGGCGCCCTGGTGATGGTGCTGGGCGCGATGTGGAACTGGGTTTTTCCGATCAACAAGAGTCTGTGGACGAGCTCGTATGTGCTGTTCACCGCGGGGATGGCCGCGTTATCGCTGGCGACCGTCATGTGGCTGGTCGAGCACTACAACCTCAGGTGGTGGACGAGGCCGTGGGTGATCTTCGGCGTGAATCCGATCGTCGCGTTCGTCGGATCGGGTGTGATGGCGCGGCTGATCTACACCTTATGGAAGGTCGACTACGAGGGTAAGTCGCAGTCGATCCAGTCGGTGA
>JBGTEZ010000174.1:0-1663 GCA_041747535.1 Gemmatimonadaceae bacterium | reverse complement strand
CGCGCTGCCGGGCGGGAAATGACAGCCGTGCGGCACCGTCGCACCTGGATCGATTGGGTGGTGGTAGCGGCCGCGACCGGAACGCTGATCGGTTTTGCGGCAATGGCGCGGGCGCCCCAACTTCCGTTCGACTCGCAGTGGGCCGCCGGCCTCGCGGTGGTGACGATCGGGATACTGGCTGGGTGCGGCCTGGCTCTCTGGCGGACGACGCGTTTCAGCTGACCGGTAACAGCGATCGCCTCCGCCGAACCGGGAAAGAAATAGCGTACCGGTACACCATCCAGATAAGCACGGGCTGTAGCGGGAGCCGCATCCACAGGAGGCCCTGGATCCAGAATGGACTTTCGGCCGCGCGAGCGGCTGCCAATATCCTGATGTTCGCCGGAAAAACGGCAACAAGCAGCGCAAGGAGGCACCATCCGGCCACTACCCGCGAAGCAGGCACAACCAGGCCAACGGCGCCGAGGAGCTCCAGGATACCGCTGATGGTCACCAGCGAGCCGCGATGAGGGAGCCACTCCGGGACCGCTCCCGTGTAGACGTCGCGAAAGGCGAGGTGAGCCAGGCCGGAGGTCGCGAAAAGCAGGGCCAGAGCAAGCGTCGGCGCTTCGGGCAGACCGGCGCGCAAATCGGTGGGGCTTCCTTTCTCGCGGCACCGCCTGGCCACGCTCCACCTGCTCATCCGATGAGCCGAGTCGTCTCCGCCGGCGTGAAGAGGATGCTCTGTCTTCGGGCATCGGTGCTTACCTGAAGGATGTTGACTTGGTCCGGAAACAAGTCGCAGAGGACTGAATACCGCACCCGTGCGCCGCGAAGGCCGCCATCGATTCGTCCGGAAAGGCATATGACCAGCAGGTCTGCCACTCTCTCGGAGCCACACCACTTCAGCGGAATCCCGCGACCGCTCCTGTCAATGATGACGAACGTCCGCATCAGGTACGTGACGATCCGCTCATCGGGAGGACTTCCGTCGGCGGTATCGCGAGCGCCGGTGTGTCGATGAAAATCATCGGCAAAGACGCGGAGACTGACCGTGAAGTCGCTACTCCCGCTTTGTTTGATCGCAGCCAAACTCGTATGCAACGGGTGGGCAAGCGCCGGCCGGGCGACAACGCCGTACAGCATGGCGCACAACAACAGAACAGCGCGACGCACCGCGAAAGGGGTCATCGGCTACCAGGGCGCCCGGAGTGCGGCCCACCGCGCCGCGACAACCATGATCAGTATTGAGAGACCCGCAGATCGAAGACGAACAACCGGCCAGCTCGAGGAAGTCATCCGTGACAATCCAATCACCCGGTCCAGCAGGTGCAGCCCCGCGAATACCACCATCAGAACGGTGACCTGTCCGAGCTCGATTCCGAGGTTGAAGCCGAAAAGCGGCAGCGCGATTCTGTCGGCAAACACGTTCTGCAGGTAGTTGGCGAAACCCGCGCCGTGAACCAGACCAAACACTCCGGCCAGGACCGGCCGGCGGTATAGACCGGGGGCCGTCACCTTGCGCTCCCTGATGATGACGTTCTCGACACAGGTCGCGACGATGGTGAGCGGGATCAGAAACTCGACGAGGTCGCTCTGGATGCGAACAAGACCGGTCACCGCGAGCACCAGTGTAATCGAATGCCCGATCGTGAACGCCGTCACCACCCAGAGCACGTCGCGC
>JBGTEZ010000173.1:0-19081 GCA_041747535.1 Gemmatimonadaceae bacterium | reverse complement strand
CAGCACGTAGAGGTCCCGCGTGCTGTACTCTCCCCCCTGAAGGCCGAAATACAGCGCGACCGCGATCACCAGAATCCAGATGATGGTCTTCACCACGCTCCCTACAATCCGTAGACGGCCCCGCCCGGATACTCGGCGACCCCACCGAGCTGCTCCTCGATCCGAAGCAGCTGGTTGTACTTCGCCACTCTGTCGGTGCGGCTCGCCGACCCGGTCTTGATCTGACCGGCGCCGGTCGCGACAGCGAGATCGGCGATGAAAGTGTCTTCCGTTTCGCCCGAGCGATGCGAGATGATCGACTGGTAGCCGTTCGCGCGCGCCATCTCTATCGACTCGAGCGTTTCGGTCAACGTGCCGATCTGATTGAGCTTGATCAAAATCGCGTTCGCGGTGTCGCTCTCGATGCCGCGCGCGAGTCGCTCCGTGTTCGTCACGAAGAGATCGTCGCCAACGAGCTGCACCCTGTCGCCGAGCTTCGCCGTCAGCTCTGCCCAACCCTCCCAGTCGTTCTCGGCCAGCCCGTCCTCGATCGACACGATCGGATACTCGTCGAGCCACTTCGCATACTGGTCGATCATCCCCGCGGCGCTCAGGCTGCCGCCACCGCTCTTCTTGAAGGTGTACGTGCCGGCTTTGTACAGCTCCGAAGCGGCGACATCGAGCGCGATGGCGATCTCACGTCCCGGCGCGTAACCCGCGGCCTCGATCGCCTCCACCACCACTCGAAGCGCTTCCTCGTCGTTCTTGAGATCCGGTGCGAAGCCCCCTTCGTCCCCGACACCCGTCGAAAGCTTCCGCTTCACCAGCACTTTCTTCAGCGCGTGGAAAACCTCGGTGCCCATGCGGAGCGCCTCGCGAAAGCTCGTCGCGCCCACCGGTACGATCATGAACTCCTGGAAATCGACGGTGTTCGTCGCGTGCGCGCCGCCGTTGAGAATGTTCATCATCGGCACCGGCATCGTGCGCGCCATCGGTCCGCCGAGGTAACGGTAGAGGGGAAGCCCGACGTCCATCGCCGCGGCGCGCGCCGTCGCCATCGAGACCGCAAGGATCGCGTTCGCACCGAGCTTTCCCTTGTTGGCGGTGCCGTCGAGATCGATCATCGCGCGATCGATGGCGATCTGATCCACCGCCGACATCCCATTGAGCGCGGGTCCGATGCGCTCCTCCACGCTCTGCACGGCCTGCTCGACTCCCTTGCCCAGATAGCGCTCCGCGTCGCCGTCTCTCAGCTCGAGCGCCTCGTGCTCTCCCGTCGAGGCCCCGCTCGGCACCGCGGCGCGGCCAAATGCCCCGCTCTCGAGCAGAACGTCCGCCTCGATCGTGGGGTTGCCGCGACTGTCCAGAATCTCTCGTGCGCTGATCGCTGCTATGGTCGACATGTTCTCGGGTTGATTGCGTGAAGTTTTAACGTGTCTCGGTCGGCTCGCTCTCGGACGAGAGGAGCTCCTTCGAGCCGGTGGTTTGTGGCGCTGTTAGCGCGAGCGGCTCGACGCCGTACAAGTCGCGCATCGCATCGGCCATACGGCCACGCACCTTCGCCATGAGCGCGTCCCGGTGATCGTAGTCGATGCCCGCGGTTTCCACCGGCTCGAGCAAATGTATATCAACGCTTCCCGGGTGCGCCCAAAGTGAGCCCTTTTTCAGCACTTCGATGGTCCCGTGCAGTATCACCGGCACGATCGGAACCCCGGCGGCAACCGCGAGCACGAACGGACCCTTCTTGAAGGGACGCAGCGGATACTCGTAGCCACGGGTTCCTTCGGGAAACACCACGACTGAATTTCCGGCTTGGATCTTCTGAGCCGCGACGTCGTAGGCTCCAAAGGCTGCCTTCCTGTTGTCCCGCTGGATCTCGATCATCCCAATCGCGCGAATGCCGTGGCCAAACACCGGCACCTTGAAGAGCTCCGCCTTGGCGACGAACTTGTAACGAGGGAGAGTGGAAGCGAGAGCGGGAACGTCGAACCAGCTGACGTGATTGGCGGCGAAGATCCGCGGATCACCCGACCCCGCATTCTCCCAGCCGTGCACGCGCACCTTTACCCCTCCGGCCAACAGAATCGCCTTCGACCACCAGCGCGGAATCTTGTCGTAGATCCCGCCCGGCTTGTCGCGCACGCCGAGCAGCGCGCCGACAACGACGATCCCGCCGAGTATCGGCGTAACGACGGCGGTTGTCAGCATTACGAGGACGGTCGTGATGAATGAAATCATTTGTGCCTGAAGTGGTCGAACCCGGCGGGAGCGGCGACCCGGCCCCCCTGGTCGCGCAGCTCAATACCCGGTGGTCCGGCAACAATCCGGCCGATCTCGGTGAGCGCGAGTCCGTGTGCCTCGGAAAAAGCGCGGACATCGATGCCGGCGGCGGTTATCGCGAGCTCATACTCCTCGCCCGAAGCCGCTGCCTCCATAGGGGAAACCCCGAGCACACGCGGAATACGATTCAGGTCCACTTCGATGCAGACCTTGCTCGCGGCAGCGATGTGCGCGAGGTCCCCGATGAGGCCGTCGGAAAGGTCGATCGCCGCGGTGGCCCCGAGTCTCGCGAGCGCGACGGCGGCATCGATGCGCGGAACCGGATGAGCAAAGCGCGCGCGGTCAGCATCGCCCGGCTCTTTCCCCGCCAGCCATGCACGCAGCGCCGCCGCCGGCCCGCCAAGCTTCCCGGTGACGTACACACGCTGTCCCACGGTTGCTCGCGATCGCGAGAGCGGGTTGGCCGTGCTGCCCAATGCCGTCACGGTGATCGAAAGCGTTTTTCCCGCCGTCAGGTCACCGCCTACGATCGGGCACGGGCTGGCCGATGCTCCCTCGCGGATGCCGGTCGCAAGCGCCGTTGCCTCCTCACGATCGGCTGGCGGGAGCGTAAGGGAGATCACGACTCCCAGAGGCCGGGCCGCCATCGCGGCGAGATCACTGAGGGCGGAAGCAGTGGCGCGATATCCGATCTCGAAGTGGTTGAGCCATTCACGCCGGAAGTGCACACCGTCGACTGAAGTATCCGTTGTAACGAGGAGCTTCTCACCCGCGGGTACATCGATCATCGCCGCGTCGTCGCCGACTCCGCTCGCCGACTGTCCCCATTCCGCGAGCAGCGTGCGGACGAGGTCGAATTCTTTCCCGGGCCCGAGCGCGATGTGCTCGTTGGGAAGAATCATCTTGCGTCCGCTCATTGAGCGACCGCCGGAAGACGCGCGATGAGCGGCGACTCTAGTGGGGCCGCGTCTTCGTTCCAGGCTCGGGGCAGCGCGTACAGGACATCCTCGAGCGTCGTACCACGCACGTATCCGCACAGCTCGGCGGCACGGCCATGAACCCACGCGGCACACCCCGCGGCAGTCATGGGATTGCCCGTCTGGGCGAGGATGGTTCCGGCGATGCCCGCCAGCACGTCGCCGCTTCCTCCGGTTCCCAGCGCGGCGCTCCCCGTTGCCGATACCAGCCGCTCGCCGGTCGGACCGAAAATCACCGTTGGGGTTCCCTTGAGCAGCACAGCGGCGCCGAGATCGGAAGCCACGGACCCGCCAATGTCGAATCTCTCCGCCAACACCGTTTTCACGTCAGTCCCGGCCAGACGCGCGAACTCGGCGGGGTGAGGTGTTATCAGGGACTGTCGACCCCGCAGATGATCGCGAAGAGCTGGAACATCTCCCTCGAAGGCGTTGATCGCATCCGCATCGAGAACAACCGGCTGTCGGGTGCCGCCGAGGATGAGATCGAGCAGCTTTCTCGCCTCTGTCGAACGGCCCATGCCTGGCCCGATGACAATCGCATCCGCCCAGCTGGAGATTTCACGCTCCACCTCCTCCCCGGAGCGTGGCCAGGAAGAAATAAGCGCGGAAGGAGCGGCGGCGAGCACGGCACCGGCGTTTTCGCCCGCCACGATCGTCCGCACGAGCCCGATCCCGCTTCGCAACGCCGCGCGCGTCGCGAGAACGGCGGCGCCGGCCATGCCGGGTCCTCCCGCGATGATCGCGAGGTGCTTTCGCTGGCCCTTGTGCGCGTCGAATCCGATCGGAGGAATTCGGGCTGCCACCCAGTCCCGGTCAATGAGGAGCGGCAGTCCGGCGTCCGATGCCCCGTCATCCAGTCCGATATCGATCACGACGATTTCACCCGCGCGGTCCCGAGCGATGAGCAGCCCGCGCTTCAATCCACCGAAGCTGAGCGTCATGTCGGCCACTACGCAGTCGGCATGCTCACCCGTTGTGGCGTCGAGCGCGCTGGGGACATCGAGCGATGCGACGCGTGATCCACGCCGTCTGAGGAGATTGACAGTGGCAATCGATTCGCGAACACGCCCGCGCGGATCTCCGCGGAAACCCGTGCCAAGCAGTGCGTCAACGACGACTCCGGGAACGCCGGGCTCGCTCTCCGCTATTGGCCCCTGCAGAACCGAAACCGATTCAACCGCCGCGGCGCGCTCAGCGATCGCATCAGGCGTTGTCGGGTCGCCGGACTCGATGACACTCACCGCTACTCCCGAGCGCGCGAGGCGGCCCGCAACCACCCAGCCGTCTCCACCGTTATTACCGGTCCCCGCAAAGATCAACAAGCCGTCGTTCAATCGGGCGCCAAATCGCCGCACGATCTCGTCAGCGGCCGCGCCGCCCGCGCGCTGCATCAGCGTTCGCGAGGGAGTGCCTCTATCAATGGCTGCCCGGTCGCGCTCCGCCGACTCTTCCGCGCTGACCACCCTGACGGGCATTTAACGAAGGTGGGAGTTAAACCTGGTGCGCGCAGTTCCAGGGGTAGTCGCGCTCGAACGCGCTGTCAAAATCGAAAACTCCGACGAATTCGTCGCGTGTGTCCTGCGCCTGGCTGAGCAGGAAGCCAAGGTCGACGAGTGTGAAAACGATGTCGCCGATGTCGGCCGTCGCCGAGATGCCCCAGTGCTCCAGTACGACGCGCGCCATCAAGCCGTAACGGTCGAGGGCGAGATTGCGGCAGGCGTGCGCGAGCTCGGTGCCGCTGATGTGGCGGCGCATCGAGAGTTGGGCCTGGCACACCTCGAGCGCGGAAAGAACGAACAGATACGCCTGCTCGTCAAAGCGCGGCTCGCGGATGCGAATCCGGTCCATTATTCCTTCGCGAAACGCCAGCTCTGCCATCTATCGGTTGGTCGCCATTGTAGGAAAGGATTTGTAGAGCGGGAATCGATTCGTCAAGTCGAGTACTTCCTCCTTGACTGATGTCGCCACTCCGGGGTCACCGTTGCTGGAAATGACTTTGTCGATCAGCCGGGCGATCTGCTGCATCTCCCGCTCCCGCATTCCGCGCGTAGTCACCGCCGGCGTCCCAATGCGAATCCCGCTCGTTACGAACGGCGACTGCGTCTCCTTGGGAACCGTGTTCTTGTTGACGGTGATCCCCGCGGCGTCGAGCGCCTTCTCCGCAACTTTGCCCGTGACGTCCTTGTTGCGCAAATCGACGAGCATCAGGTGGTTGTCGGTACCGCCCGAAACGATGTTGAAGCCGTGCTCGCCGAGCGCCGCCGCGAGCGCCTGGGCGTTCCGAATGATCTGCCCGCAGTAATCGCGGAACGACGGGTCGAGCGCTTCCTTGAACGCGACGGCTTTCGCCGCGATGACGTGCTCGAGCGGTCCACCCTGGGTTCCGGGAAACACCGCCTTGTCGATCGCCTTGGCGTGCTCGGCCTTGCAGAGGATGAGACCTCCCCGTGGCCCGCGAAGCGTCTTGTGGGTAGTGCTCGTAACTGCGTCGGCAAGCGGGACCGGCGACGGATGATACCCGGTTGCCACCAGCCCCGCGAAGTGGGCCATGTCCACCACGAACTTTGCGCCGATCTCGCTCGCAACCTCGGCGAACGGCTCGAAGTCGATGATGCGCGCGTAGGCGCTCGCTCCGGCGATGATCATCTTCGGCTTCCGCTCGCGCGCAATGCGCTGCATCGCGGCGTAGTCGATTCGCCCATCGTCGCCGACGCCGTAATGGATCGCGTTGTAGATGAGGCCGGAAAAATTCACCGGCGAGCCGTGAGTGAGATGGCCACCTTGCGACAGGTCGAGTCCAAGGATGGTGTCGCCGGGCTTCATGAACGCGAGATAGACCGAAGCATTCGCCTGCGCGCCGGAATGGGGCTGCACGTTCGCGTGATCGGCGGAGAAAAGCTGCTTCACTCTGTCGATCGCGCACTGTTCCACCATGTCGACGAACTCGCATCCGCCGTAGTACCGCTTGCCCGGCAAGCCCTCCGCGTACTTGTTGGTCAACGGTGTTCCCATTGCCTCCATCACCGCGGGCGAAACGAAATTCTCGCTGGCGATCAGCTCGAGGCCGCTCTGCTGCCGGCTGACCTCGCTGTCGATGAGCCCGGCAATCTCGGGATCGGATTCGCCGAGCGATGCCAAAGGCATCCCCGTCCTTGCCGACGTCTTTTCGGAAATTGTCTGGGTACCCATCACTTGTCTCCAGGCTCGATCTTTTTCACGCGACGCTCGTGGCGGCCGCCCTCGAATCTAGCATCCAGCCACGCTTTCATCGTCGCCACTCCCTCGTCGTTGGACATGTAGCGCGCCGGCAGGACGAGCACGTTCGAGTCATTGTGGCGCCGCGACATCTCGCCGATCTCCGGCTGCCAGGCAAGCGCGGCGCGCACACCGTGATACCGGTTGGCCACGATGTCCATCCCGACGCCGCTGCCGCAGAGAAGAATCCCGCGCTTTGCTTCGCCGTTAGCGACCTCTTTCGCCACCAGGTGCGCGTAATCCGGGTAGTCGTCGGGCGTGGTGTCGTCCGGCGATCCCAGATCCTGCGGCTCGTAGCCGAGCTTCTTCAGCTCGTCCACCAGGCGCTGCTTCATCTGAAACCCGGCGTGATCGGACGCGATCGGTATCATCTCACTCACTGGTGTCGCTCCGGATAGTCGAAGGATGAAACATCAGCGCGCCGCCTCGAGACGCTGCTCTGCAACACGGTCGGCTGCTTCGTAGGTCGGGATCTTGTGCGCCTCGGCGATCTCGAACACGCGTAGAATGGTATCGTAGATGTCGTCGGCCTTGTCGAGGGCGCGCTGCGCATCCCAGCCCTCGACTTCGCCGTAAACGTTGATCACTCCGCCGGCGTTGGCGACGTAATCCGGGGCGTAGAGGATTCCCCGCGCCTCGAGTGCAACGCCATGCCGCTCCTCGAGCAGCTGGTTGTTGGCGCCACCCGCGACGATCGCCACCTTGAGCAGCGGAATGGTTTCGTCATTGATGATTCCGCCCAGCGCACACGGAGAGAAGATGTCGGCCGCGACCGAATAGATCGCGTCCTCTTCCACTATCTCCGCTCCAGTTGCCTTGGCCACTCGTGCGGCCTTCGCGGGATCGATGTCCGAGACTATCAAACGCGCTCCCGCTTCGTGCAGCTCCTGTGCGAGATACCGCCCGACGTTGCCGCAACCCTGGATTGAGACTGTCTTACCCTCGAGACTGTCCGAGCCCCAGCGCCTGTTCGCCGACGCCTGCACCGCCCGAAACACCCCGTGGGCGGTAACCGGCGACGGGTCGCCCGATTTCCCGGCCAGGCCCGCAACGTGACCGGTCTCCATGTGGACGTAGTCCATGTCTTTCGTCGACGTTCCCACGTCTTCGGCCGTAATGTAGCGTCCGCCCAGACTCTCGACGAAGCGGCCGTGGGCGCGGAAAATGTTCTCGCGGTCCTTGGTCTTGTTGTCGCCGATGATGATCGACTTTCCGCCGCCGAGACTGAGCCCGGCGACGGCGTTCTTGTACGTCATTCCCCGTGAGAGACGAAGAGCATCGACGATCGCCTCCTCGTCATCGGCGTAGGTCCAGAACCTCGTACCGCCGAGCGCCGGCCCAAGCCGCGTGCTGTGGACGGCGATGATTCCCCGGTAACCGCAGCCGGGATCGCTGCACAAGACGATTTCCTCGTGCCCCATCTCCGCCAGCATGTCAAAAACTTTCATTTGGTAGTCGTGGTAACCGGTTCAGGACTGCCCGTACAGCGCGCGGGCGATCACGATTCTCTGTATTTCGGAAGTGCCCTCGTAAATCTCGGTGACTTTCGCGTCGCGGAACAGGCGCTCGACCGGATAGTCCTTCACGTAGCCGTAGCCGCCGAAGATCTGAACCGCCTGAGTCGTCACCCACATCGCGGTCTCGCTCGCCATGAGCTTCGCCATCGAGCTGAACTGGCGCACGCTCTGGCCCCGATCCTTGGCGGCCGCCGCCGCATGCAGCAACGCCCGCGAGCCCGCGACGCGCATCGCCATGTCCGCGAGCTTGAACTGAATTGCCTCGAATTCCTTGATTGCTTTTCCGAACTGCTTTCGCTCACCAGCGTACACGACTGAATGCTCCAGCGCCGCGCGGGCAATGCCGATTGCCTGCGCCGCTATTCCCAGGCGGCCGTTGTCGAGCGACTGCATCGCGTATATGAAACCCTGTGTCTCGTCGCCGAGGAGGTTGGCGGCGGGGACCCGCATGTTGTCGAACGTGAGCTGAACGGTGGGCGAAGCGCGCAGCCCCATCTTGTCTTCCTTCTTCCCGACTTTGAATCCGGGAAGATCGGGAGTCACGATGAACGCCCCGATCCCGCGGCCCCCACGGCGGGCGCCCGTGGTATCCGTGCGGGCCATCACCAGAATCACGCCGGCCGTGTTGCCGTTCGTCACCCAGCTCTTGGTGCCGTTGAGCACCCAGGAGTCTCCGTCCTTGACAGCCTGCGCCGAGAGCGCGGACGCATCGGAGCCGGCGTCCGGCTCGGAGAGCGCGAACGCACCGAGCAGCTCGCCTCTCGCCATCGGCTTGAGAAAGCGGTCCTTTTGGCGCTCGCTGCCATAGCGCAGGATCATCTGCGTGGGGAGCGAGTTGTGCACGCTCATCAGCACTGCTACCGACGCATCCGCGGCCGCAATCTCTTCGAGCGCGATCAGGTACGTGCCGGTGTCGACGCCAAGGCCATCGTACTGCTCGGGAAGCAGCATTCCGAGAAACCCGAGCTCGCCGAGCTTGCCGACCATTGTCGGCTCGAAGTACGCGTTCTCATCCCACTCGGCCGCGTGCGGCGCGATCTCGGCCTGCGCGAACTCGCGCGCCAGCTTCTGCACTTCGCACTGTTCTTCGGTGAGGGGATGAAGCGCCCAGGACACGCTGCCGGCTACCTGGTATAGGTATAGAACCCGCGGCCGGTCTTTCGACCGAGCCATCCCGCGGCGACGTATTTCCGGAGCAACGGACACGGCCGGTACTTCGGATCGCCGAGGCCGCCCTGCAGCACCTCGAGGATGGCGACGCACGTATCGAGGCCGATGAGATCGGCGAGAGCGAGTGGTCCCATCGGATGGTTCATGCCGAGCGTCATCACCTGATCGATCGCCTCGGCCTCGCCGACGCCTTCCATCAGACAGTAGACCGCTTCATTGATCATTGGCATCAGCACGCGGTTGGAGACGAAGCCGGGATAGTCGTTGACTTCGACCGGTGTCTTTCCGAGCGCCTTGCTCAGATCCGAGACGCGCTTGGTCGTTTCATCCGAGGTCGCGAGGCCGCGAATGATCTCGACGAGCTTCATCACCGGGACCGGGTTCATGAAATGCATTCCGATGACTTTGTCCGGCCGCGAGGTTCGGCGCGCGATCTCGGTGATCGAGATCGAGCTGGTGTTCGAGGCGAGGATGGCGTCCGGCTTGCTGAGTCTGTCCAGC
The DNA here is from genome assembly GCA_041747535.1 of Gemmatimonadaceae bacterium. Lineage (GTDB taxonomy): Bacteria > Gemmatimonadota > Gemmatimonadetes > Gemmatimonadales > Gemmatimonadaceae > UBA4720. The sequence continues at coordinate 9,402 of JBGTEZ010000173.1, read as the reverse complement.
TCGGTGAAGATCTTGAACTTGAGCGCCGAGTCTTCGCTCGCGGCCTCGATCACGAGCGAGGATTCCGCGACCGCCCCCATGTCCTTGTCCAGCCCGATGCGCGAGAGAACCTTTTCGGGCTCCTCGGCGGCGATCGCGCCGCGCTTGACCTGGCGCTCCAGGTTCTTCTCGATGACCGAGCGGCCTTTCTCGAGCGCCTCCTCGGAAATATCGATCATGGTGACCGGATATCCCGCCTGCGCAAAAACGTGCGCGATTCCGTTTCCCATCTGACCTGCTCCTATCACCGCAATGCGGTCGGTCATGCGTGCGACTCCAGGCGGCGCAGATAGCGCGTGTGCAGGTAGAAGAGGACGAGAAACATCGCTGCGACCGACGCGAGCCCGGACTCAGGCCCCCACAAGCCGCCAGTGATCCAATCGGGACCCGCATCGACAGTGCGATAGTCCGGGGTAGGCATGCCGAGACCGCTCACAGGAGCGTGCAGCAACGCCGCCATCGTCCAGTTCCACGCAAAATGCGCGGCACCCGCGGCGTACAGGCTGCCCGTCGCCAGAAATATCGCCCCGAGGAAAAATCCGGCGACAGTGACGCTCAGGATCGATTGGGCGTCGGCGCCGGGATTGGCCGCGTGCAACAATCCGAATACTACGCTGGTGACGAGCAGCGCCAGCTTCCAGCCTGCCATGCGCCTCAGAACGGAAAACGCATAACCGCGGATGAACAGTTCTTCGAAGAAGGCCGCTGGCAGGAGGACGGCTGTCGCCCTCCCGGCGGTGCCCCACCAGCTGCCGTCAGGTGCGTCGACGATTCGAAGCTGTTGTACTCCCAGTAAAAACAGCGAAGCCGCGCCGATCGCGAGCGCTCCGAGGGCGGTGCCCTTCACCAACAGTGGAGGCGACGCCGCAGCGGGATGCAATCCAATCGCAGACCACGGCAACTTCTCGACGCGGCGCAGCATCACGAACGTCGCGATGAGAGTGGCACTCAGAGTGAGCCACTGGACGAGTACCCCTTGCGCGTCGCCCGCGGCGTCGCTGAACGCGGCATCAGCCGTCGCCTGGAGGACGGCGAGGAGAATAAAGACGAGGAGATAGAACCCGACGATGAGGCCCAATGGCCTGAGCGACCGCCGAAAGCGAGACGGCGGGGGTACAGGCGCTCGGGCGACCGTCGGATCGGTAGCGGTCAACTCGATCAGCTAGCGCGCTCGACGCTCAGCGCCACCGCGTCTCCTCCACCGAGACAAAGCGTGGCCAGTCCTGTTGTTGCGCCTCTGCTCTTCATTGCGTAGAGCAGCGTTGTGAGCACACGCGCACCGCTTGCACCAATGGGATGGCCCAGCGCAATCGCTCCGCCATTGACGTTGACCTTGCTCCAGTCCCAACCGAGTCCGGCGCCGTTGGCCAAAGCCTGCGACGCGAATGCCTCGTTCGCCTCGATGAGATCGAAGTCGCCGATTTTCGCGCCGGTTTTTTTCATCAGGTTCTGGACGGCGAGGATCGGAGCGAAAAACAAATCCTGTGGCGCTGTTCCCCCAGTGGCGTAGCCGGTGACACGGCCCAGAATTTCGAGCCGGTGTTGGGTCGCATACTCCTCGGAGACCACCACCAGCGCGGCCGCGCCGTCGTTGAGACTCGACGCATTGCCGGCGGTGACGCTCAGATCGGCTGCCTTGGCGTCCTTTCCCGGAAACGCCGGGCGCAGCTTGGCGAGCACGTCGAGCGTCGTGTCCCTGCGCGGCCCTTCGTCGGTGTCGACGATCGTTTTTCCTTTTTTTCCGGGAATCTCGACGGGGACGATCTCGTCCCTGAACCGCCCCTGCTCGATCGCTTCAATTGCCTTGCGGTGTGATGCGGCGGCGAATTCGTCCTGCTCCTGACGCGTCACTCCGGCCTTTTTCGCGGTATACTCGGCGTGGCCGCCCATGTGGATGTCGCAGGACGAACACCAGAGGCCGTCCTTGATCATCCCGTCAACCATCTTCTGGTCGGCCAGCTTCACGCCGTTCCGCATGCCGTAGACGTAGTAGGGAGCGTTGGACATCGACTCCTGGCCGCCGGCGATTATCACCTGCGCATCGCCGGCCCTGATCGCCTGCGACGCGAGCATCACTGCCTTGAGACCGGACCCGCACACCTTGTTCACGGTGACCGCCGAGACGGTTGGGGCGAGCCCGCCATTGAGCGCCGCCTGACGTGCGGGCGCCTGACCCGAGCCGCCCTGGATCACGTGGCCCATGATCACTTCCTGGACGTCTTCGGCCGCTACGCCGGATCTCCTGAGCGCTTCCCGAATGGCTATCCCACCGAGCTCGGGCGCGCTCAGGGGTGCGAGTGCGCCGAGGAACTTTCCAATCGGAGTGCGCGCGGCGCCGACTATTACTGGAGTTCGTGCTTTATCGGACATTGCTTATGAGTGCGGAATCATCGTTGCGGACACGCAAGTTAACCAGCTGCCGAATCCCCGAGAAGCGCGGGCGCGTAGAGTGGATGTGTATATTCAGTGAGTTCCGCGTATTGCTGTAGGTGTAGATCGCCTTCGGCACAGTCACGTCACCCATGCGGAGGCCCGAGCAATGCCCTGCCTGATTTCCCTTCTTGCCCTCGCCGCCCCGCGACTCGTCGCGGCGGTGCTCTGGTTCTTCACGACGTGGTTCAGGGGCGTATTCGACAATATGCTCTGGCCGATACTGGGCTTCGTTTTCCTGCCGACCACGCTCCTCTGGTATTCGGCGGTCCACAACTGGTTCGGTGGACGATGGACGTTCTGGCCGGTTGCCGGGCTCGTGATAGCGCTCATGATCGACCTCTTCCCCGCGAGCGGGCGGCGCCTCGGCAGCAAGAAGTAGCAAACATCCTGCGCTCTGTAACTCTCTCCGCGCCGTGTCGTCTTTCTGACGAACGGCGCGGGTCAGTTCCCGCCCCGGGAACATCGTCTTCCAAGGGAATCAGCGCACATGTCACGACTCAGATCCGGCTCCCGTGCCGCTCTCGGCGCACTTGCGGCCGCGGCTTTGTTTTCCGGCTGCGGTGGCGGCCACCACCTGTCGGAGTATCCGTTCGCGAGCCGAACTCTCGCCGTGATCTACATCGCTCCGCCAAGACCCGAGCTGTTGACCGCGTCGCATAGCCTCAGCACGAAAGAGGGTCTCGTCGACGCCGTGGTGAGGACGGGGTCTGGAGTGGCCAGGGAGCGTGAGGGCAAACGCGCCAGCGCGCGGCTCGACAGCGCTACGGCGCGGGTCAACATCCCAGCCGTTCTCGCCCAGCGGACACTCGAGCGAGCGAGCCGATACCTCGGAACGCAGCCGGTGACCAATCCGGATGTCGCCGACTATCTGCTGGAAGTGCACCTGACCAGGTTCGGCCTCAACGTCCGCGACGAGAATGCGGCGTACCTGTTCACTTTCGCGGAAACCGTGCTCCTCGACCGCCGCACCGGGCGTGAGATCTGGAACATCAAGGTGCATGGCCGGGACCGCCTTACTCCTTTCGTTTCCGGCTCGAGCGTCATCCCCGGCTCGGTGATTACCGCTGCGACGCTGGGCTCGGTCACCGTCGCCAACTTTCAGGATGCGCTCAATCAGCTGGCCGAATCCTCTTCGAATCTCGTTGCCCGTGAGCTCAGGGCTGCTCTGAGGGACGCCCGCAACGACTAAAGGGCCAGGGATCACCTGGCGGCTTGCAGCACCCTTCCCGGCGCGCTACGTTCGCCGGGCTCAGCTAAAGGGCTGGGCTCGCGTTCGCAATCTGAGACGGGAGGTTCCATGCTTACGGCGAGACGCAACACCTGGTTCACGCTCTGCTCTGCGATCCTGCTCCTGGGATGCGCCAAGACCGAAACACCGGCGGTTGACAGCGCCGCCGTCATCCCTCCGCCGCCCGCCGGCCTCACCGCCGCCGACGTCAGCGGGAAGTGGGATATGAAGTCCGTCCCCGTAAGCGGCGACACGACGCCGACTACATTCGTCCTCACCGCCACGTCCGACAATAACGGCTGGACCCTGAACTTCCCCAACCGCCGACCGGTGGCGACCCGCGTTACGATCGCCGGGGACAGCATCGTGAGCGAATCGGATCCGTACGAAAGCGTCCGCCGGAAGGGCGTCCAGGTCCGCACGAATACCGTGCTGAGGCTGGAAGGCGGAAACCTCGTCGGCAACACGGTGGCGCGCTACACGACGAAGGGGCCGGACTCGGTGCTCAACCTGCGCGTCACGGGCAGTCGGGCGAAATAACTCTCCGCGCAACGGGGGGACTCGATCGCTTCTTCACGGAAGCAGATCGAGCACCCTCCGCTTCCCGAATGCATCGACGTCGAACGCGAGCGCTCTTCCCTTGCCCGACACAGCACCTCGTACCGTTGCAAGGGCGTCGTAGTAGTCGAGGTACTTGAAGGTCGAGATCGTCCCGGCGACGAACTCGTACTTGCTGACTGCTTCCCGCCAGCGCGCCATCTCGTCAGCAACACCGACGAACACATATGGCTGGAACCCTTCCGCGTCTTCCCAGTTCTCCGCGTAGTAGACGCCTCTCACGCCGGTGTGCGGCGGATTTCCGGTAACTACTCCCGCCAGTGACGCGAGCAGAACGGCGTCCCTGACGAGAGCGGATGTCGTTGAATGGTCCTTGTGAATGCTGGCGGTCCAGTGCGTGATGATGTATTCGGGCCGAACCTGGCGAATCACGTTCGCAACGTAGCGCCGGGTCTCGTCGTCGTCGGGAATTTCTCCGTCGCGGTAGGGAGCGAAGATCGCCTCGGCGCCGATCACCGAATCGGCCGCCAGCGCCTCCCGCCGCTTTTGCGCTCCGTACAGCGCCGCGGAAATACGGCGGTTCCCGCCCTCTCCAAGCGTCATGTGCAGAATCACCACTCGATCGCCGAGCTTCCGATGTTTGATCAGGAGCGCACCGGCGGTCAGCTCCATGTCTCCGGCATGGGCGCCGATCGCGAGTATCGTTCGGGGCTCGCGTCTTAGAGAATCCCGGGTCGCAACCTGCGCGTCGGAAGGAAGGCCGATGCCCGTCAGCAGGACACTCAGCACGATGACCAGAAGCCCGGTCCGCATTGTTGATCGCGACGCTACTTCGTTGCCGGCATGCCGGATTTTGCCGGCGGTCGCAACGGCGGGAGCGAAGCCTCGATTTCAGGGCGCTGCGGCTCGAGCCATGGCGGAAGAACCAGGCGCTCCCCGAGCGATGCCACATCTTCATCGGCAGTGAAGCCCGGACCGTCTGTCGCGATCTCGAACAAAACGCCTCCGGGTTCGAGGAAGTAAACCGACTTGAACCAGAACCGGTCGATCACTTCCGTCGGGCGCCGCCGCGCGCGGTCGATAAGCTCTCTTACTTCGAGCTCCGTCGCATCATCCGGGACGCGCCAGGCCACATGATGAACGCCGCCGGTTCCCCATCGTCCACGAGCAGCCACGGGGATTTCGCGAATCTCGAGATACCTTCCCGATCCACCGCCGTCGAGCGAAAAGCCCGACCAATCCCCTTCCGCGCCCATTGCCTTGAAGCCGAGCGTGCCGGTGAGAAACGATGCAACGAGAGCGAGGTCGTGTTCCCAGAGCCGCACTGAGTGCAGACCTCTTATCTGGCACGCCTCGGGAATCGGACTCTCGGGCCACGGGCTGAACTCGCGGGCATCGTCGGTTTCGACCAGCGCGAGTGGAAGTCCATGGGGATCCTTTAGCGGAAGCGCTCTCGCGCCGCGCCTCGATTCGAGCGCGGTGCGCGCGACGCCCGCATCGCTGAATCGCTGCGCCCAGTACTCCAGCGTCCCCGATGGGACAGCCAGTGAAACCTCCATGGCGAGTCCGGCACCCGGTTGTGCCGGCTGCATCTCGGGCCATGGGAAAAAGGTGATGTCTGTCCCGGGGTGCCCGACACCGTCCGCATAGAAGAGGTGATATGTCCCGGGCGAATCCTGGTTCACGCTTTTCTTCACCAGGCGCATGCCGAGCACGCCCGAGTAGAAGTCGACGTTTTCCTGGGCGTCTCCCGCGATGGCGGTGACGTGGTGCAGGCCGGTGATTCGCGACATTGGCGCGCCGCTAGGGCTTGAGTGCGCGCGTGGCGAGCTCGTCTTCCACCCGCGCGATGAAATCCGCCACCGTCATTATCTCCTGCTTCTTACCGGCGCCGCGCACCCTGAGCGCGATCGAATCCGACTCCGCCTCGCGCTTTCCGACGACGGCCATGTATGGAATCTTCATGATCTCACCGTCACGAATGCGGTAGTTCAGCGTTTCGGACCGCTCATCGATGTGCGCCCGCGCGCCGCGCGCCGAGAGTCTCTTCACAACCGAGTGCGCGAAATCCTTCACCTCGTCGGCGATCGGGATGACGCGCACCTGCTCCGGTGCGAGCCAAAGCGGAAACGCACCGGCGAAATGCTCGATCAGTCCGCCGACGAACCGCTCCATCGATCCGACGAGCACCCGGTGCAGCATCGTCGGCTGGTGCGTGGTGTTGTCCGCCCCGGTGTACTCGAGGCCGAACCGCTCGGGAAGATTGAAATCGAGCTGCACGGTCGGTCCCTGCCACTTTCGCCCGATCGCGTCGATCAGCTTGAAGTCGAGCTTGGGCCCGTAGAACGCGCCGCCGCCGGCGTCGATCTCGTATTGTTGGCCGCGGCGCTTGAGGACTTCGGCCAGAGTGTTCTCCGCCGCCGTCCACCTTTCCGGGCTGCCAAGCGCCTTGTCCGGCCGCGTGGCAAGCTCGATCGTGTACGGGTAGCCGAACGTCTTGAGCATCTCGTCGCAGAGGTCGAGCAGCCGCTCGACCTCCGACGGCACCTGCTCCGGCGTACAGAAAACGTGAGCATCGTCCTGAGTGAAGCCGCGCACACGCATCATCCCGTGCAGCACGCCGCTCCGCTCGTAACGGTACACCGCCCCGAACTCGGCGTAGCGAATCGGCAGGTCACGGTAGGACCGCTGGCGAGACTGGTAAATGCAGATGTGGCCCGGGCAGTTCATCGGCTTCGGTCGATACGCCGCGCCCTCCACGTCCATCGCGCCGAACATGTTTTCCTTGAAATTCTCGAGGTGGCCGGAGATCTGAAACAACCGCTCACTCACGATGTGCGGTGTGTATACGAGGTCGTAACCGTGCCGGAGAATCAGCGCGCGCTCGTAATTCTCGATCTCATTCCGGATGATCGATCCTTTCGGATGCCAGAGGATTAGGCCTGGACCAACCCGGGCATCGGTCGAGTAGAGATCGAGCAGCTGCGCGAGATGCCGGTGATCGCGCCGCTTTGCTTCCTCGAGGCGGTGGAGGTGGGCCTCGAGATCTTCCTTTCTGAAGAACGCCGTCGCGTAGATGCGCTGCAGCATCTGGCGGTGCTCATCGCCGCGCCAATACGCGCCGGCGGTGTGCAGAAGCTTGAAATGCTTGAGGTACGACGTATCGGGGACGTGCGGGCCCTTGCACAAATCGATGAAGGGGCCGTCGGTGTAGGTGGAGATGATCTCGTCGTCGGAAAACTCCGACAGCCGCTCGAGCTTGAGGGGATCGTCGGAAAAGCGCTTCCTCGCCTCGGGCTGCGAAACCTCCTCGCGCACGAATGGAAATTTCTCGGCGATCACCTTCCGCATCTCGGCTTCGAATTTCTCGAGGTCGTCCGGCGTGAAGGGCTGTTCGACCTCGAAGTCGTAGTAAAACCCATCCTCGATCGCCGGGCCGAACCCGATCCTGGCATCGGGACGAAGCCGGCGGACGGCAGTGGCGAGAATGTGGGCACCGGAGTGCCTGAGAACCGCGAGCGCTTCCGGATCCTTCTCCGTCAAAACCCTGAACGCCCCGCCCTGGCGGAGGGGAGTGGCGAGGTCCTGGACCTCGCCGTCTATTTCGACCGCAATGGCGTCGCGGAGCAGCCGCGACCCAATAGACGCGACGATGTCTCGCGCCGGGGCGCCTTCGGGAGCTTCACGGGTGGCGCCGTCGGGGAGCCTCAACGTCAACATTTTTTGTTATTGTTTCGAGTGCTACTGCTGGCCTTTATTTTGCTCCCCCAGAAGCTAATCGTTAGAAGATACCCTCCGCCACAGGTACTCTATGTCTCCCTTCCGTTATCGTGACGAGCCCCCCTACATCTACGCCGGAGAAGAGGAATCCTCCGCGCGCAGCGCGCTGTACATCGCCATTGGCGCGGCAGCCGGTTTTGCCGCCGGAGTTCTCATGGCGGAGCGTTTCGGGGGCTTCAAAGGATTGACGGACAGGGTTCTGGATAGGTTTGGCGGTGGATCGGGCACCGAAGAGGACGACTTCGACTATGAGGGGCTGGACGCGGACGACGAGTTCGATCCCGACTTCGACGATGATTTCGACACGCCGTCGGCATCGCTCAACGGCGAGGAGGAGCTGGAGGAGCGTGTCCTCGAGGCCTTTCGAAACGATCCGATCCTGAGCGAGCGGGCGGTCGATATCGGAGCGGTCGAGGACGGCATCATCGAGCTCACCGGATGGGTCAATTCTGACGATGAGTCGCATCAGGCTGTTGCGATTGCGCGCGGAGTTCCCGGAGTCGAAACCGTGGTGAACCGGCTCGCCATCCGGAACGACGAAGACCTTTTCGACGACGCAGCGCAGCGGTACGAGGATGGAGATCCGGCGCTGACCGAGGCACACTGGGAAGGCCAGCTCGTTGGCACCGGCCGCCGGCGCCAGGGGAATTCTACCGAGGTCGATCGCCACGCCGACCCCCATACCATTCTGGAGGAGCGGTCGATGAGCACTGACAGGGCCTTCATGTCGGCCGCTGACGACATCCCCAGTGCGGAGCGCCGCACCAAAGCGAAGAAACCGGTCAAGGGCGGACGGACCGACGGATCCCCGGTCGCGCCGACCGGAGTGCCGAAGGCGGATCATGTCGCCGACCCCCAGAGCGCTCCGCCCTCCACTCCGCGGTCCCGGCCGACGAACTAACCGGAGTACCGCCCGCGTTCCCCTCTCCTGGGTGGAACTGTGGGTTCCTGGTTGGGCGTAGGGGATGCAAGTATCGGGTTGTCGGTAGGGAGTTTGTCGGCTGTCAGTGGTCGCGAGTTGTTCACGCGCCATTCCTCGAACACTGGAAACCACTGACAACTCGCCACTCAGTACTGTTCACCCATTACTTGCATTCCCTGTAGGCGTCTTCGTGGCCAGCCGCCCTCAGCAGTCCTTACCGCGAAAAATTGCCCCCGTTAACTTGCGCGGAGATGACCACAACCCAGCAGCTGCACGAGCTCCCGCCGCAGTACGACCCCGTGTCGGCCGAGCGCGCGATCTATGAGCGGTGGATCGACGCCGGCATCTTCACGGCCGATGAAAAGCGGAGCAACACCAACGGAGGCGATCGCGAGCCGTTCGTGATCGTGATGCCGCCGCCCAACGTGACGGCCGTGCTGCA
>JBGTEZ010000172.1:0-3688 GCA_041747535.1 Gemmatimonadaceae bacterium | reverse complement strand
CAGGGAGGCCGCGCACTCGCGGCGCCGAATCGTGCACGCGCACGGGGACCAGACCGGCGCCGAAGTGGCGCGGACCCTGATCGCGCGGGTAACGGCCAGCGAGCGCATCGAGGTGCTGGAGAAGACGCGGATACTCGACCTGATCGTACAGGACGGCATTTGCTACGGCGTGCGCGCGGCAGTGGCGGGGAAACCGGTGGAGATCATTGCCGACGCGACGGTTCTCGCCACCGGTGGCTGCGGCCAGGTCTATCGCTACACGACCAACCCTCAGGTCGCGACCGGCGATGGCTACGCGATCGCGCACCGTGCCGGCGCGAAGCTGGCGGACATGGAGTTCGTGCAGTTCCATCCGACCGCGCTCGACACTCCGGAGAATCCGCTGGCCCTGATCTCGGAGGCGGTGCGGGGAGAAGGAGCCGTCCTCCTCAACGAGGAGCTCGTCCGCTTCATGCCGAAGCGGCACCGGCTCGCGGAGCTCGCGCCGCGCGATGTGGTGGCGCGCGAGATATTCCGCGAGAGGGCCGGCGGGCGCCGGGTGTGGCTCGACGCGCGGAAGATCGGCAAACTCTTCAGGAAGAGCTTTCCCGGGATTCTGGCTCTGTGCCGCGCTCGCGGAATCGATCCCACGAAGGAACTGATTCCGGTTACGCCGGCCGCGCACTACATGATGGGGGGAATCGTCACAGATTTACGCGGAAGGGCCAGCCTCATCGCACTCTACGCCTGCGGCGAGGTGTCGCGGACCGGTGTCCATGGAGCGAATCGCCTCGCGTCAAACTCTCTGCTCGAGGGGCTGGTGTTCGCCGAGCGGGTAGCCCGCGACATGATCGAAGCGAAGAAGGTGGGGTCGCCGCCGCGGAAGAAGAAATGGGAGGTGCCCGTTCTGCGCGATCGTGGCGCCGCGCAGGTTGCGGCCGACGATATCCGGCAGGTGATGTGGGATCATTGCGGAATCGACCGCACCGCGAAAGGACTCCGGCTCGGCATCGAGAAGCTCAAGGGGATCGAGTCCCGGCTTCCCGTCGGCGCGACGGAGGAGACCAACATGGTCCAGACTTCGATCCTGATCGCCGACGGCGCACTGTTGAGAAAGGAATCGCGGGGCGGACATTATAGAAGCGATTTTCCCCGCGCGAAGAGGAAATGGAGCGGCAAGCACATCGAATGGTGACCCAATGAGAACGAGCGCCAATCTCTACGCCGGCCTGTCGGAGGAGATCAGGGACCTCGCCCGCGCGCGCAACGCCGTCATTCTGGCGCACAACTACGAGCGTGCCGAGGTCCAGGATGTCGCCGATTTCGTCGGTGATTCGCTCGGGCTGAGCCGCGAGGCAGCGAAGACGGAGGCCGACGTCATCGTCTTCTGCGGAGTGCACTTCATGGCCGAGACGGCGGCGGTGCTCTCGCCACAGAAGACCGTGCTGCTGCCCGACCTCGCCGCCGGGTGCTCGCTCGCGGCGATGATCGACGCCGAGCAGCTCCGCGAGTGGAAGGCCGAGCATCCCGGCGCCGTCGTGGTGTCGTACGTGAACACGACGGCGGAGGTAAAAGCGGAAAGCGATTACTGCTGCACGTCGGGTAATGCCGTGGAAATCGTCAATTCCATTCCGGCGGACCGCGAGATTCTTTTTCTGCCGGACATGTTCCTTGGCGCGCACGTTCGCCGCATTACCGGACGGAAGAACATGCACGTGTGGATGGGGGAGTGTCACGTGCATGCGGGGATCGATCCCGAAGACATCCGCCTGCAGCGCGCGGCGCATCCGGGCGCCGAGTTTCTGATTCACCCCGAGTGCGGCTGCGCCACCAGCGTCGTCGAGGCAGTGTCGGCCGGAGACATCGATCCGGTTGGAGTGCAGATACTGTCGACAGAGGGGATGATCCGGCGGCCGGCGATCTCCGCCAATGAGGAGTTCATCGTCGCGACCGAAGTTGGAATTCTGCACCGGCTCAGGCGCGAGAATCCGACCAAGACGTTCCACGCCGCGAACCCGGATGCGGTTTGCGCCTTCATGAAGGTGACCACGCTGCCCAAGGTGCTCAGCTCGCTGCAGCGGATGGAGCACCGCATCACGGTGCCGGAAGACATCGCATCGCGCGCCCGCCTGGCGATCGAGCGGATGGTTTCGATCGGAGGACAGACGCCTCTTTCGCCCGCGCCTGGTGCGTCGGTAGATCCCGGCGAATGACGCTCAGGCAGGGGCAGGGAAGCGATCTCGCCGCTCACGGATTCGTCCGCGAAGAGGGGCTTCACCTGCACCTGACGCGCACGGAGCTGTCGAGAATCGTTGCCGCGGCTCTCGAGGAAGATGACACCAGGCACGACATCACCACCGCGGCGACGGTGCTGTCGGATCGCCGGGCGCGGTGTCGTCTGGTTGCGCGGCAGAGCGGGGTAATCGCCGGACTGGCGTTCGCGTGTGAGGCATTCGAGCAGCTCGACAGCGCGGTCACGATACGGGTAGACAAGGAGGACGGCTCACGGGTGTCGGAATCCACCTCGGTGGTGTTCCTGTCGGGCCACGCCCGCGGCCTCCTGTCAGCGGAGCGCGTGGCGCTCAATTTCGTTCAGCGCCTGTCGGGAATCGCCACTCTGACCGCCCGTTACGTGGCGGCGGTGGCGGGGACGGGAGCGCACATCCTCGACACGCGGAAGACGACTCCGGGGTGGCGGCGGCTGGAAAAATACGCCGTTCGCGCGGGCGGCGGGATGAATCACCGAATGGACCTCTCCAACGCGGTCCTGATCAAGGACAATCACCTCGCCGCCGTGGACGGCGATATCGATATCGCCGTCAAACGCGCGCGCGCGGTCGCTCCGCTGGGGATCAAGGTCGAGGTGGAGTGTGACAATCTCGAGCAGGTGAAGGCAGCTCTCGATGCGGGGGCCGACGTCATCATGCTCGACAACATGGGGCTTCGCACGCTCGCCGAGGCTGTGGAGCTGATCAACGGCCGCGCGGTAACAGAGGCATCGGGGGGTGTGACACTGGAGACCGTAAGAGCGATCGCGGAAAGCGGAGTGGACTGGATCTCGGTTGGGGCGCTGACTCATTCGGCGCCGGCACTCGACCTCGCGCTTGATTTTGACTGACTCGTCGGGACCGGAGCTGCGGCAAAGAGTTGCTTTTCGCGTTGTGAGTTGACTGTTGTTGCGTTGTCCGTTGTTGCGTTCCAGGACCACCAACACCATCAGACGTCCAGTCAATTAAATTAGTAGCAGAGAAGCACTAATAACCCCTGGCTGCACGGGACCCTCTTCAAGGATGGCCTGAATGGATCGACGAAATTTCGTGCGGCTGGGAACGGCGGCGGGTGCGCTCGCGCTGCGCGGCCGGCCGTTGGTGGGAATGCAGGTCCACTCCGAAGCTCGTGATACCGAGATTGCTGCCACTGTCGCGCGCAACGCCAGCGCGAAGTTCGAGCTCGAGGAGGCGACATTAGCCGACCTCCAGTCAGCCAGGGCCGCCGGCAAATTCACCTCTCGCTCGATCGTCGAGCAATACACCGACCGGATCGACGAGCTCGATCGAAAAGGTCCCGAGCTGCGCCACGTGATCGAGGTGAATCCCGATGCGCGCTCGATAGCCGAAGCGCTGGACGACGAGCGAAAGGCGGGGAAGGTGCGCGGGCCACTTCACGGGATACCGGTGCTGCTGAAGGACAATATCGACACCGCCGATCG
>JBGTEZ010000171.1:0-2424 GCA_041747535.1 Gemmatimonadaceae bacterium | reverse complement strand
AATTAGTAGCAGAGAAGCACTAATAACCCCTGGCTGCACGGGACCCTCTTCAAGGATGGCCTGAATGGATCGACGAAATTTCGTGCGGCTGGGAACGGCGGCGGGTGCGCTCGCGCTGCGCGGGCGGCCGTTGGCGGGAATGCCGGTCCACTCCGAAGCTCGTGATACCGACATTGCTCGCACTGTCGCGCGCAACGCCAGCGCGAAGTTCGAGCTCGAGGAGGCGACAATAGCCGACCTCCAGTCAGCCATGGCCGCCGGCAAATTCACCTCTCGCTCGATCGTCGAGCAGTACAGCGACCGGATCGACGAGCTCGATCGCAAGGGTCCCGAGCTGCGCCACGTGATCGAGGTGAATCCCGATGCGCGCTCGATCGCCGAGGCGCTGGACGAAGAGCGAAAATCGGGGAAGGTGCGCGGGCCACTGCACGGGATACCGGTGTTGCTGAAGGACAACATTGACACCGCCGATCGAATGACGACGACGGCCGGATCCTATGCGCTCGAGGGATCCATTCCGCTGCGCGACGCATTCATCTCACAGCGCCTGCGCGAGGCCGGTGCCGTGCTGCTCGGCAAAGCCAACATGAGCGAGTGGGCCAATTTCAGATCGACGCGCTCGTCAAGCGGATGGAGCGGGCGCGGCGGCCAGGCGAAAAACCCGTACGTGCTGGACAGAAATCCCTGCGGCTCCAGCTCCGGATCAGCGGGCGCGGTGGCGGCGAACCTGTGCGCGCTCGCCATCGGAACCGAGACTGACGGCTCGATCGTATGCCCGGCAGCGATGGTCGGCATCGTCGGCCTCAAGCCCACGCTCGGCCTCGTGAGCAGATCCGGGATCATTCCGATCGCGCACAGCCAGGACACCGCCGGCCCGATGACGCGGACGGTGAGGGACGCAGCGATACTGCTCAATGCGCTCGTCGGCGTCGATGCACGTGATCGCGCGACCACGCCGAGCCGCGCCAAGGGATTCACTGACTACACCCAGTTTCTCGTCCCGGATGGCCTCAAGGGTGCGAGAATCGGCGTCGCGCGCGAGAAGTTCTTCGGCTACAGCGCGACCGCGGACAAAGCGATCGATGAAGCGATCGATCAGCTGAAGCGGCTGGGCGCGGTGATCGTGGACCCGGCGAACATCCCGACCGCCGGGAAGTTCGACGACAGCGAGTTCGACGTGCTGCTGTACGAGTTCAAGGCGGATCTGAACGCGTATCTCGCGACCCTGGGTCCGCGCGCGCCGGTTCGGACGCTCAAGGATATCATCGACTTCAACGACCGCAATCGGGACAGGGAGATGCCCTACTTCGGCCAGGAGATCATGCTGATGGCGCAGAAGAAGGGACCGCTCTCGGAGCGCAAGTATCGCGCGGCGCTGGCGGCGAATCTCAGGATGTCACGCACGCAGGGCATCGATGCGGTGATGGAAAAGCACCGGCTCGACGCGCTCGTCGCGCCGACAGGGAGCCCGGCGTGGCCGACAGACCTGATCAACGGGGATCACTATCTCGGAGCGAGCTCCACTCCGGCAGCAGTGGCTGGCTACCCGAATATCCAGGTGCCGGCTGGCCATGTGCACGGGTTACCAGTCGGGATTTCGTTTTTTGGCCGGGCCTGGAGCGAGCCGGTGCTGCTCCGGTTTGCTTATGCGTTCGAGCAGGCGACTAAGCACCGGCGACCGCCGCAGTTTTTGCCGACGCTGGGGGGGCTCAAGTAATCGAGGGCGGTTTGGAGTCTCAGGGACTGCAACTTACGACTACCAGCCGGGGGCTCTGGGCGTGCCGGCCCTGGGCTCCGTGCTTTTATCGATATCGTTTCGCTTATCGAAGTCCGTTACCCAATCCGGAGTTGCGGATTTTCTCATGTCCATGATCTCGTTCCGTTTAAGCCCCCGGCCAACAGCCGTCCCGCCCGGGGCCCCCGGCCGGTAGTCGTATGTTGTCGTTGCTGGTTCGTTTACTCGTCGAGTATCGCGTCCTTCACGAAGTAGCCGCCGTTTTCCCTCAGCGCTTTCGCGATGCCGCGGCGGTTGTCGTCCACCGCCTCCTCGCGGGATTCCAGATTCCCGCGGTTCGCGCTGAACCGCCGGCCCGCCTCGACGCAGAACAAATCGCATAGCGCGATCTCGTTGGCGCACTTCTCGTCACTCCGCTCCTCGATCAGACTCTGGGTGCGCGCGATCACCGCCGCGGTGGCGAAGAGATCGATCGCCATATCAGCCATGCGCTCCAGCACCAGCTGACGGTCGACGATGCTTTCGCGGTGGCGGATGATCACCCGGTCGGCGGCGCGCGCGAGCTCGGCGACGTGCTTCTCGAAGTACTCCTTGTGCCTGGCCAGACGCGGATGAAGGGCGGGATCGAGCGTCGAGGTCTGGCCCAGGCGCAGCCTCACCCTCGACGTCGCGTATCCCCCCAGCAGACC
>JBGTEZ010000170.1:0-5784 GCA_041747535.1 Gemmatimonadaceae bacterium | reverse complement strand
TCGCGCCGGCGTTCTCATTTCGAGCTGCTGACCCTAGACGTTGTCGGGGTCGAGGTTCTTTTCGGCCTTGCCGAAGTTCTTCTGAACCTTGCCTTCGAGCTGCTCGGCGCGTCCCTTGATGTGCTCGCTGGTGTTGTCGGTGGCATCACCGAGGTCGCCGCGCAAGTTGCCCTTCATTTCCTTGGCCTTGCCCTTGACCTCGTTCTCGATACCCCTGTCGTTTAGATCCTTCATTGAAGCCTCCATCAGAGAGAGTAAACTCGGTTTTTCGTTCACTTATCTGCCACATGATAAAGCAAGCGACATGCCTGAAATCCGGCCGTTCGGGAGCGCGCGGAGGTACTGACCTTGCAAAGGCCCGATCAAGTACGGAAATTCCGGGGTTCACCGCCACCGTACCCTGGGAAGGCGTGAACCAACCTCTTTAGGTCGCGCAAATCAGTACTCACGTCGAAGCTCATCCGAGCGGCCGCCGTCTCGCAAAACTGACTCTTCTCGCGCTCGGCGTCGTCTACGGCGACATCGGGACTAGTCCGCTTTACGCCCTCCGGGAGTGCTTCAAGCCCGAGTACGGGCTCGACGCGAATGAAACGAACGTCTTCGGGGTGCTGTCGCTGATTCTATGGTCGCTCATCAGCGTCGTATCCATCAAGTACATCGTGTTCGTCATGCGCGCGGACAACCGGGGCGAGGGTGGAATCCTCGCCCTGGTTGCGTTGATACTGCAGCGAACACATCGCGAGGCCGACCGCCGCCGGAAGGGCGTCGTCATCGCGCTCGGTCTGATCGGAGCGGCGCTCCTCTACGGTGACGGGGTGATCACGCCTGCGATCTCGGTCTTGAGCGCCACCGAGGGCCTGGGAGTGGTGAATCCCGTCCTCGGAAAATTCGCGATTCCCCTCACGCTGGTCATCATCTTCGCCCTCTTCTTCTTTCAGAAGTATGGGACGCACAAGGTCGGTCGAATCTTCGGCCCCGTCTGCCTGGTCTGGTTCGTCACGATCGGCCTCCTCGGCGCGATCGAGATCTTCCGCGAGCCCCGCATCCTTCTCGCAATCAATCCCTGGTACGCGGTGACTTTCTTCGCCACCCACGGCGTGCATTCATTCGTTGTCCTGGGAGCGGTGGTGCTCGCCGTGACCGGAGCCGAGGCGCTTTACGCCGACATGGGACACTTCGGCAAGCGACCGATCCGGCTCGCCTGGTTCGCCATGGTATTCCCGTGCCTGGTCCTCAACTATTTCGGCCAGGGCGGATTGATACTGCACGATCCCCAGGCGGCATTGAATCCGTTCTATCTGCTGGCGCCGAGGCTTCTGCTCTATCCGCTCATCGCTCTCGCAACGATGGCCGCGATCATCGCATCGCAGGCGATGATCTCGGGCGCGTTCTCCATCACGCGGCAGTGCGTACAGCTCGGCTACAGCCCTCGCGTCACTATCGTTCACACCTCGAAGCAGGAATCGGGACAGATCTACATTCCTGAAGTGAACAACGCGCTGATGGTCGGTTGCCTCCTCGTGGTTCTGAGCTTTCGCTCCTCCACCGCGCTGGGCGCCGCGTACGGAATCGCCGTGACCGGAACGTTCCTCATGACCACCGCTCTGCTCTACATCATGGCGCGCACGTGGTGGGGTTGGAGCATCGCAAAGGCGGTCCTGCTCGTCGTCCCTTTCATCATCATCGACGGTGCGTTCTTCAGCGCGAATTTGCTCAAGGTCAAAGACGGCGGCTGGGTGCCGCTGACTCTGGCACTGGTGATCTTCACGCTCATGACGACGTGGAATCGAGGGCGCGAGATCGTCCAGGATCTGCTGCGCCGTGGCATGCTCCCGATCGACATGCTCATCGCCGACATCGAGGCCCGCAAAACCGTGCGCGTCCCCGGTGTCGCCGTGTTCATGACACGCGAAGCCGAAGGAGCTCCGGTTGTGCTGCTCCACCATCTCAAGCACAACAAGGTTCTGCACGAGAAAGTCGTGCTGCTTTCGGTGCTGTCGGAAGAAGTTCCGGAGATCGCCGATCAGGACCGGATCAAGGTGAAGGTTCTCTCACAGGGCCTTTACCGGATCACCGCGCGCTACGGCTTCATGGAGAGCACCAACGTCCCCGCGATCCTCGAGCGGGCGCGCGAATTCGGTCTCGAGACGAAGCCTCTCGACACGTCCTACTATCTCGGGCGGGAGCAGCTGCTCGCGACGGGTCCAACGAAGCTCGCAAGGTGGCGCAAGAAGCTGTTCGTGTTCATGTCGCGAAATTCCCGATCGGCAACCGCGTTCTACGGAATCCCGCCGAACCGCGTCGTGGAGCTCGGGGCGCAGCTGGAGTTTTAGAAACGGCCGAGTTTTGAGTTTACCGGTTTTGCGCTTACCGTCTGCGTGAAGGGATCGTGTTGTGAGTCAGTGCGTTTAGCCGCCGCCTGGAGTCAGTCCTTCCGCCGAAGTTTGTGTAGCGCCCGTCTGTCCTTTTTGGTGGGTTTTCCAGCGTCGTAGCCGAAAGCGGGCGAGGCAGCCTTCATCTGTGCTCGCAGTGCTTCGCGAGCCTTTAGCCCTTCCGGCGTCTCGGCATAGAGAGCGGCCGCCTGACTGGCGGGCCCCCTGCGCTCTGACAGCGCCAGCACATTGACGTGATGGGTGAAAGGGCCGATTCTGATCGCGACGGCGTCTCCGGACTGGAGTTGTTTGGCCCGCTTGGCGCGCTCGCCGTTCACTTCGACCTTCCCTGCCTCAATGGCAGTGGCCGCCAATGACCGCGTCTTGAAGAAGCGTGCGGCCCATAACCATTTGTCGAGCCTCACCTTCGGTGTTTCGTCAGGGGTCATTTCGTTTCGTCAGGGGTCATTTCGTTGCCCGTGAAGTGGCTGTGCAGTCAGTCAAGATAGGACTGAGCCTCTAATCGCGCTCGGAGCATCGATGAGCGGAAACGACTGGTCAACCCAACTTCGGAAAATCGAGCGGGAGTTCGATGGACTCCCACCCGAGCCGTCGCTGGCCGCGATCAAAATGCAGACTGAGTCGGAGCGGCGCGCCCAACAGCGGGCGGGAGAGCGCGCGTCGGCGCTTGGCGCCGCCGCTCGCCTGTTCCTCGTCCTCGCCCTTGGCGCGGGACTCAGTCTCTGGCCCTACCCTCGCGAATGCGGTCAGGGACTCTTCGTTTATATCGCCGTGAAAGCGGTGCTGGTTGCCGGCGGACTATGGATCGCGACCTACACCTGGCGGCATCGGATGCCGAGGACGCACGCGCTCGCCCTGTTGATCACCGTGAGCGGGCTGATCCTCGTTGCCGCGGAAGTGCTTCCGCGGACCGGCTATGCAGCAGTCGATCCGCAGAACCTCCCTCAGGTGTGGTGCACGGGCTGAGGTGCACGGGCTGAGGTGCACGGCTGATCAGGCGATGATTTCGCGCCTGATCTTTCGCGGAAGCGTCCTGATCTGAGTCCGGCCCGGCGGACCGAGGCGCTCGATTCTGAGCGGCATCTCCGGCGTGAACATCATCGCGCCATCGGGGCGCCGAAGCTCCATTCCCGCCGGACCCTGCATTCTGAAATTGAATTGCCCGGCCTGCCGGAACACATCGCTCGCCCGGCCGGCGGTCACGACCACATCGCGAAGTCTCCCGCCTGAAAAGACACGCAGGGTCACTCTCGCCCCTGGCGCCAGCTTCTGAACCTCTCTCGTGAGCCGGTGCGAGGGTACTCCGTTCGTGTATTCATCGTCGACGTCCGCGGCCGCCGAACGGAGATCGACTCCATTGATCGAGGCGATCCGGTCGCCCTCGATGATGCCCGCGGTTTCGGCCGGTCCGCCCGATGTCACCGCGGCCACGAAAACTCCGAGAGTATCGCGGCGCGTCCCCGTGGCGCGAAGCTCCAGCCCGAGCGCGGCGCGCTTCATCATCGCCGAGTCGTTGCGATAGTGAATCCTCTGGAATGTGGAATCGCCGAGCATGCCGCGAACTCTGACGCATTCGACGCGGCCCCCGGGGAAGGTGACGCAGCCTGAATCAGGCTTCGCCGGGGTGGATTTTTTCTGGGCCAGTGCTTCGGTGCTTGTGCCCGCAACCAGCACGACGGAAAGGGTCAGCAGTGTTCTCATGGTCGTCTCCCTGACGGTTCTGTGAGATAGGACATCGCGCCCGATCCAAGGGTTGCCGGTGCCGCATGTTGTGCGGTTCGGCGATATTTCAGCATGGCTACGACACTTGAGCCCCCTCCCCCTCCCCCTCCCCCTTCCTCGCCGGGGGCGTCGGGCCGTCACAAGATCGACGTCCACGAGTTCGAGCATCATTGGCAGGACGAGGCCGACGCCGCTTATCTCTACCGTCTCCTCGCCGCCGCGGAGCCGGATCCGAAAAAGAAGGACATCTATGCTCGTCTCGCAGATGTAGAGGACCGGCACGTCGTGGTGTGGGGCGACCTTCTCGCCAAACACGGCCACCGGCTGGCGCCATTCAAGCCAAGCGGTCGCGCGCGGCTGCTGGCCGCAGCGGGCAGGTGGTTCGGGCCGGGGTTTCTCCTGCCGATGCTGCTCGAGGAAGAGGGCCGCGAGGTCAAGGCGTATCTGGACATGCACCGCGCGACGCCAGCCGGTGCTCCTGGCGGAGCGGAAGCGCTCACTCTCGCCCGGGAGTCCGCCGAGCACGCGAGCACGCTTGGCGAGATCGCCGGAAAGGGCGCCGAGCCGTGGCACAAGACGGCGTCGGGCGGATTTCTCCGCAACGTCGTGTACGGATTCAACGATGGTCTCACCGCGAACTTCGGTCTCGTTGCGGGTGTGATCGGCGCCGGGATCGTCAACCAGCATGAGGCCGTCGTCGTCGCCGGTGTCGCGGGACTGATTGCCGATGCGCTGTCGATGGGATCGAGCGGTTATCTCGCCAGCAAGAGCGAGCGCGAGGTTTACGAGTACGAGATCGCGATGGAGAAGGTCGAGGTCGAGCTCATGCCCGAGATCGAGCGCGACGAGCTGGCGCTGATCTACGAAGCGAAGGGGATGGATCGGAACACTGCGCACGGACTGGCCACGCAGATCATGGCGGATCCGGCGCTGATGCTGAAGGAGCAGGTGCAGGAAGAGCTCAAGATCGGCGAGATGAAGGTGTCGCCGTTCCGGGAGGGCTGGATCACCGGTCTCGCGACTGCATTCGGAGCGGCGATCCCGGTTTTCCCATTCCTGGTCTGGCAGGGTCGGACCGCGATCATCGTTTCGTTCGTCGTGTCGATGCTATCGCACTTCGTCGTCGGCGCGGCCAGATCGGTGTTCACGGGGCGGAGCGTGTTTAGGTCAGGGTTTGATATGTTCGTTGTTG
Organism: Gemmatimonadaceae bacterium; assembly: GCA_041747535.1. Classification (GTDB taxonomy): domain Bacteria; phylum Gemmatimonadota; class Gemmatimonadetes; order Gemmatimonadales; family Gemmatimonadaceae; genus UBA4720. The sequence goes on along the minus strand of JBGTEZ010000170.1, from coordinate 477 downwards.
GCGTCGGAGTGGCGGTCGTGGGCTACTATGTGGGGGGCTGGGTCGGAAAGCTCCTATAGTCCGGGTCTGGTCATCCCTCCAGTTTCTTCTGCGCGCTGACGGCGGGTTTTGAGTTTACCGTTTTTGCGTATTCAGTTGTTGGGTCTAGCAACCAGCATGCTACCCGAACGCAATGACGGTGAACTCAACGACGGTTAACTCAAGACCCGTCGTCAGTGCGGCTAACATCCTTACCGACCTTTCGATGCCCCCTCGTCCGTACGTCCTAGCTGAGACGACCTGGAAAACCGTTAGGGAAACCGCTTACGAAGTGGCGATCCTCCCCTGGGGCGCGACCGAGCCGCACAATTTTCACCTCCCCTACGGGACCGACAACTACGAATCAGCGGCGATCGCGGAACGGTCTGCGGGCATCGCCTGGAAAAAGGGCGCGAAGGTGATCGTCCTCCCCACCGTTCCATTCGGCGTCAACACCGG
>JBGTEZ010000169.1:0-19388 GCA_041747535.1 Gemmatimonadaceae bacterium | reverse complement strand
GGAGGCGGCCTGCGAGGATGTCCGCTCGACTTCCCTCTCGGACTTCTACTACGCTGCCGAGCGATCGTGAGTTGATTTTCTGCGGACCGATCGAAGCAGAGTCGTTCGCACCGCGCGCCAACTACATCGCGCAAGTCAGCGTCCGCGGGAAAGGAAACAGTTTCGCGTCGTTGAGATCCTTGAGAGCGGAGAGGGGCCGGGTGTCCTCGCAGGCCGCCTCCGCAGCCCAGCGCCGCTCCGGCGCGGTGCCGCGACAGCGGCAGGGCGAGGACCAGCGGCCGAAGAGGATACCCGGTCCCTCTCAGCGCGCGCACCAGCCCGGACCGCGCGAAAGCTGTTACTTGGCGCGATCCATGTACTCGCCGGTATTTGGATTCACGCGGATTTTCTCGCCCGTGTTCACGAACTCGGGAACGTTGACCGACGCGCCGTTCTCCAGCTTCGCGGGCTTGGTCGACGCCGTCTTGGTCGCGGTCTTCATTACCGGCGCCGTGTCCACTACTTCGAGGATCATCGAGTTGGGCAGCTGGATGCCGATCACTTTTCCGTTGTAGTACTCGGCCTGGATCTTCATCCCCGACTGCATCCACTGCGCGTTGTCGCCCAGCACCTCTTCTTCGATCTCGAGCTGGTCGTAATTCTGGCTGTTCATGAAATGGTAGGTGTTGCCGCCCTGATACATGAACTCCAGGTCGTGGGTCTCCATCGATGCCTTCTCGATAGTATCAGCGGCGCGGAACCGGTGCTCGAAGTTGTTGCCGGTGCGAAGATTCTTGAGCTTCGCCTGCACCATCGCCCGCAGGTTTCCCGGGGTGTGATGGCGGAACTCTACTACCCGGCAGGGATCGCCCTGAAATACGAGGACCATTCCGCGCCGGATCTGGGTGGCAGGCATTGCCATGTGCGATTGTTTCCAGACTGAAAGAGGGGGGTCTATTTTGAGCGTAAACGTAAACAGCCTCGAAACTTAGCCGCTTTCAGGAATACGGTCAAGCTGTGAGATGACGGGGGCGAGAGAGCGCCAGATATTTTCCGCCACGATGCGCTCACCGACCACGTTGGGGTGGATCCCGTCGGGCTGATTCAGGCGGGAAATCCCCGCCACTCCGTCCAGAAGAAACGGTATCAGGATGAGATTCTGCTGCCTCGCGACATCAACGTAAATGGAGCGAAAGCTGCGCGTGTAGGCGTTGCCGAAGTTGGGCGGCGCCTCCATCTGGACGAGCACGATCTTCGCCCGCGGCTGCTTCCTCTTTATCGCGGCGATCAGCGTCTCGAGGTTGGCTTTCGCCGCCGGGGGAGAAAGGCCGCGCAACGCGTCGTTGGCGCCGACTTCGACGACGATCACATCGGCGAGAGTCCTCAGCACCCAATCGATCCGCCGAACCGCGCCAGCGGTGGTTTCACCCGACAACCCGGCATTCACCGCCCTGATCGGCAGGCCGGCAGAGTCCGCTTTTTTCTCAACCAGAGCCGGGAAAGCCTGGTCGGGCTCGAGTCCGGCTCCAGCCGTCAGGCTGGTACCGAAGAAAAGCACCACCGGTGTGCGTATTGATGCAGACGAGCGCGCGCCGGTATCGGCAGCGGCTTTTGCTACCGTCATGTTATCCTTCGCCTCTGTAGTGATCGAATCCGATTTGATATTTCGTTCAGACCCGCAGGCAGCCGCGATCGCGAACAGGCACGACAACGCCGCGCGAACCCGTTTCTCGTTGACCAAAGCACTCATTGGGCGACCCCAGATAATGCAGCGACAACCACTCTCTCAGCCTCGTTCATGCTAGTTGCCCGTGAAGTAACGAAAGAATACCAGAGCGGCGATCAGACGATCGCCGTGCTGCGCGATGTCTCGTTCACCATCCCACAAGGCGCGTTCGTCGCAATCGTCGGACCCTCGGGGAGCGGAAAGACCACGCTGCTCGGCCTGCTCGCCGGTCTTGATACACCCACCCGTGGCACGGTGGTCCTCGATGACTCCGACCTTGGCAAGCTAAACGAGAACCAGCGCGCGCGGCTGCGCGGAGAGAAGGTCGGGTTCGTGTTCCAGACGTTTCAACTGATTCCCACACTCACCGCCCTCGAGAACGTGCAGGTTCCGCTCGAGCTGCGGGGAACTCCGGGCGCAGTCGAGCGCGCGCGTGATCTCATCGGCCGGGTGGGGCTCGGCGCGAGAGGCCACCACTTCCCCACTCAGCTTTCCGGCGGTGAGCAGCAGCGCGTCGCGATCGCGCGCGCGTTCGCCAACTCGCCGAAGATTCTCTTCGCCGACGAGCCCACCGGAAATCTCGACGCTGCAACGGGTGGGCGGATCTTCGAGCTGCTTCAGTCGCTCAACAGCGACGGCGGATCGACGATCATTCTCGTCACCCACGACTCGACGCTGGCCTCGCGCGCATCGCGGACCATCCGGCTCCTCGACGGCGCCGTCGTCGAAGATACGGGCCGACTCGCCGGCACCGCCGCTTGATCGGAGTCTCGCGCAGCATCTGGAGCCTCGCCTGGCGGGAGAGTCGCACCGCGCGGCGGCGGCTCCTGCTGTACATGTCGTCGATATCCCTCGGCGTCGCCGCCCTGGTAGCCATCGACTCGTTCTCCGCGAACATCATCCAGTCGGTGAAGGAGCAATCCCGGGCGATGATGGGCGGCGACCTCACCTTCAACTCCTCCAAGCCGCTCACGCCGGCCATCGATTCGCTGATCGATTCGCTGTCGCGCAGAGGGATCCAGTTCGCGCGGGTGACGACGTTCCCGTCGATGGCGGTCGTGCCGCGCACAGCGGGTACACGCTTCGCCCAGGTGCGCGGAGTCACGGAGAATTATCCGTTCTACGGGACCATCGTCACCGAACCCGCGGCCCAGTGGCAGGAGCTCCATAAAGGAGCGAACGCGATCGTCGATCCGTCGGTCCTGACCACGCTCAACGCGCGCGTCGGCGACACGCTCCGCCTCGGGTTCGGAACGTTTACGATCATCGCAACCGTCAAGGATGCTCCGGGCGCGGCGGGAATAGCCGAGGCCTTTGGCCCGCGCATCTACATTCCCGCGCGCTACGTCGCCGAGACGCAGCTGCTCGTGTTCGGAAGCACGGCCGACCGCAGCGTGGTCGCCAAGCTCCCTCCACGCACGGATCCGGACAAGTTCATCGGCCCGTTGCGCGCGCGCCTTCAGAACGCGCAGATACGAGTGAGGACGGTCACGCAGACCGAGACGTCCACGGCGGACGCGATCGAGAATCTCTCCAATTTCATCGGCATCGTCGGGCTGGTCGCACTCCTGCTCGGCGGGATCGGAGTCGCGAGCGGAGTACGCGCGTTCGTCGCGAGGAAGATCGACACCGTGGCCGTGCTCCGCTGTCTCGGCGCCTCGAGCGGACAGGTGATGGCGATCTACGTCACCCAGGCAGCGGCGATGGGTCTGGCGGGCGCCGCCGCCGGCGCCGCACTCGGCGTCGCAGTTCAGTTTCTTCTGCCGAATGTGCTGACGGGGTTCCTTCCCATCGATGTGGAAGTCACGCTCGTGCCGGGCGCCGTGCTCACCGGACTCGCGATTGGCGGGGGGATCGCGCTCATCTTCGCGCTGCGCCCGCTGCTGGCTCTGAGAAACGTCTCACCCCTTCAGACGCTGAGGCGCGACACCGACGCGAACGTTCTCCGCATGCGGTGGACGGATTCGCCGCGGCTGATCGTCGACCTGGCGATGGTGGCGAGCGTACTCGCGATCGCGCTGCTGCGCGCGCGGACGCCCGAGCAGGCATTCTGGATGAGTCTCGCGACCGGCGTGGCGATTCTCGCGCTGAGTCTGAGCGCCGCGCTGCTCTCGTGGGCAGCGCGCCGGGGCCTGAGAAGTGGGTGGCCGTACGTCGTCCGGCAGGGTGTGGCCAATCTCTACCGCCCCGGCAATCAGACGCGCGCGGTTACGCTCGCGCTCGGATTTGGCGCCTTTCTGGTCAGCACGCTGTACCTGGTGCAGAGAAATATCCTGCGGCAGTTCTCCACCGAGGCGGCGGCATCGGTGGGGAACGTCGTGTTTTTCGACGTGCAGCAGGACCAGTCAGCGGGGCTCGATTCCATCGTGCGGGGCGGAGGCCACGGCGTCGTACAGGTTGCGCCCGTCGTGACGATGCGCATCGCCTCGATCAATGGGAAATCCGTCGCGGACATGCGGCCGGTCCCGCGCGGCGGGCAAGGTCGCGCGCGCTGGGCGCTGCGGAGGGAATTCCGGTCCACGTTTCGGGACAAGCCGGCCGCGAGCGAGGCGGTGACCGTCGGAAAATGGTTCAGCGCCCGGGCGCTGACGACTGCCGCCGACACCGGCGAGATCTCGATGGAGGAGGGCATCGCCGGTGAGCTCGACGTCGCGATTGGCGACAACATCACCTGGAACGTGCAGGGCGTGGAGATCCCGACGCGGATCACGAGCCTCAGGAAAGTGAGGTGGACGCGATTCGAGCCGAACTTCTTCGTCGTCTTCGCGCCGCCGGTTCTCGAGGCGGCGCCCAAACAGTACGTGCTGCTCGCCGACGTGCGCGATCCGGCGTCTGTCCCGCTGCTGCAACGATCGGTCGTGAACCGGTTCCCGAACGTATCGAGTCTCGATCTCACGTCGATCAAGCGAATCGTGGACCGCATCGTGGGCAGGGCGTCGCTCGCAATCCGATTCATGGCGCTCTTCAGCTTCGCCGTCGCAATTCCCGTCCTCTTCAGCGCCGTATCGGCGACACGTCGCGCGCGCGTCCGCGAAGGCGTTCTCCTCAAGACCCTGGGCGCGACGCGCGGACAAATCGCCCGCATCCTGCTCGCCGAGTATTCGCTTCTCGGTGTGCTGGGAGGATTGACGGGAATGCTGTTGTCGATCGCCGGGGGGTGGGCGGTGGTGCGCTACATCTTCAAGGTGCCGTTCACGGCCGCGCTGGGACCGGTGACCGCGATCGCCGCGGTGATAGTCGGGCTCACCCTTCTCATCGGTTTGATGGCCGGCCGCGACGTGTTCAAGGAAACGCCAATCGCTGCTCTCCGCGACGCATAGGCGCCGCTCGACGGCGCACGCCCGCTGGGGTACGCCACCGCGCGGGATTTACACCGCGCAGTTTCCGGGATGCCTATCTGATTCTGAGCACGTAGACGTGGGCGCCGGCATAGCTCACCAGAGCCGCTCCGCCCTGGTTGAGCACCTTCACGTTCTTTGCGCCAGCGTTGGCGGTAACCGAAAGCGTGTAGTAGGTCCCGCTGCCGGTGCGATTCTTCCCGGGAAGCGAAGCGGTTCCGCTCCCAAGCGTCTCGATCTTGAGCGGATATACGCTGTTGGGACCGGACACGCGCGGCATTATGTCGCGCATGTTGAACGACCGGTACTGCGTCCGCGCGTTGGTGATTGGAACTCCGCCGAGGTCGTCGGCATAGTTGGCAACCAGCCACCCGGCGAGAACGGTGTCGAGAGGCACGGCAGTCGCCCGATTGAAGTTGGTGATACCCGTATCGGGACCGGTCACCAGCTTGCGCGTGAAAGCCGGCGGGTTCGAGCTCGAGAAATTGTCGGAGGAATAGCGGAGTAGCGCCCAGCCCGCGCCTCTGGATGAAAGATTCTCGGCCGCGCCATCGCTGATCCCCGAGGACGTATCGGGCGCCGCCATCCAGAAGCGCAATCTGGCGAAGTTCTGGAAGAAGAATGCGTTGAAGTCGTTGCGACCGGCTTCGTTCGGGAAGATGTCCCCCCAGGAGAGCGCCTGCAGATCGCCAAAGTTCTTGAGACGGCGGCCTACGATCTCCTCGCCCATGTGCGCCAGAGCCTCGTCGAGCCAGCTCACCTCGAAATCCCTGGCAACTCCGCCGGTGTAGCGGCGGCCGGCATTGATCATGTGCACGAGCTCGTGCGCTATCGTGCCGCGGGTTCCCTGACGTACCGAAGCGGCGGTGCGGATATTTCCGTACTTGAGCCCGGTCGGATCGGGCGCGAGAAGATAGAAGATCTCGGCCTGGTTGCTCTGCGCGCACGACTGCCCCGGAGCGCCAATCGGCGGGAAGAAATCCCCCGCAAAGAAGAATCCGCCGACGAAACCGCTCCCCTCAGGAGTGCCCGGCGGCGTCAGCTCATTCACCCGCCCGGTGAAGAGCATGATCACCCGCTGATTCGCATCCACGTCCGTCGGCGTCCCGAAGTACGCTTCGTCCGCCGGATAAGTGGTGGCGTCGAATTCGGCTGTTATCGCGTCGTAGTCGGCCTGATTGAAGAACACGCGCGGGTCGCCCTCGCGAGTGTCGACCGCAAGAATCGCCTTGCCGCTCACCGAAACAACTTCCGCCTGGGTTACGAAGAAATTCGCGCAAAGATTGGTATTGCCGTTCCCGTCTGTGGTCTGTGCGTCAGGCACCTTCAGGCTGATGACGTCGCCGAGGTTAGGCGGTGGGGAGAGCTGGCTGCTGCGCCGTAAAGATGATGAGGATGCTCCGGCAGGCCCGGTAATCCGGCGAAAAGACAGAGCATTCCTTTCGAATCCGCGGACCCTTTCCTCAAGGCGGCGCTGGGGCCCCTCGGCCCGCTCGAGGGCGCTCATGCCCGGACTCAGCTGCGGCGAAAATGCGACTCGCGGCGCCGTCTGCATCGGAGCGGCAACGCCGAGATTCCCGCGCACGACGTAGTTGGCCTCGACGTCACCGATCGCGCTCGTGTTTCCCACGACGATGAGGAAGTCTCTGGCCTCGGGCACGGACGGGAGGTCGATCCCGTTTGGGATCTCTGAGGGAACCAGAACTCTGTATTCCCCCGGCTGGAGCGAGCTGATGTCGCTCCGGTTCGGCGTTGGCCCGACGCCGCCACCGCCATCTCCTCCGCACGCGACGAGCGCCAGCATCACCAGCGGGATGTATCGGTTCATCAGAATGAGGCTCCTGAACGGACTGTGTTAGGGTCCCGGTTTATACACGCCAGAGGGAAGATTGGGGCCGAGTGTTCGGTGAATCTAGCCAGGCGCACGGTTAATGACGGTTCAAGGGCCCCGGCCGCAATCGCCGCCCCTCGCCCCCGCAACCATTTGCTTGCCCCCCGACGACACCACCCATAGACTCACGAATGCCATTGGAACGGATCGCCGGGGAGAGGTTTCGCTCGCGCGAGCAGCAAACGACCCTGGGCCTGTTGCGCACCGCCGATGCGATCAGGCGGCACTACACCCAGGTCATCGAGCCGCACGGTATCACTCTCCAGCAGTACAACGTGCTCAGAATTCTGCGCGGAGCCGGGACCGATGGGTTGCCGACTTTGACGGTGGGCGAGAGGATGATCGAGCAGACGCCCGGAGTGACGCGGCTCGTCGACCGGCTCGAGAGCAAGAAGCTGGTCGACCGGGTTCCCTGCCCCAAGGACCGTCGAAGGGTTTTCTGCCGCATCACCACTCGAGGGCTCGCACTGCTCGAGGAGCTCGACGAGCCGATCAACCGGGCCGATGCCCAGGCGGTGTCGGTTCTGGAGGCATCGGATCTGGACTCGCTGATCGAGATGCTCGACCGGGTGAGGGCGGCAAACGGCTAGCGCTATCTGATCGCCCCGATCCTTTTCCCAGCTTCCTCAACGGCCTTGAACAGCTGATCGAACGACTCGGTCACGAACAGCACATCCTGGAAACGGTCGATCTCGAAATGCTGGTTGAACACGGCATCGAGCGAGAATGGGCGCCGGTCGCACTTGGGGCCAAGCGCGTTGGCCGCGTCGCCGTGTGAGGAGATGAGGCCCGAGCCGTAGACCTTGATCTCGCCGTCTTCCCGGATCAATCCGAATTCGACGGTGAACCAGAACAGCCTCGCCATCCGCGTGGTGTCTTCCTCGTTCTCGGCCGCCGCCGCAACCTGTCCGTAATGCTGGAGAAAATCGGCGAACACCGGATCGGCGTGGAGCGGCACGTGTCCGAATACGTCGTGGAAGATGTCGGGCTCGGGGAGATAATCGAGCTGGTCGCGCTTACGGATCGTGATCGTAGTTGGAAATTTTCTGAGCGAGAGGCACTGAAAGAACGTTTTGGCCGGTATGTAGCCCGAAACGGGCACGGCCTCCCAGCCGGTGGGCGGAGCGAGCCGGCGGTTCACTTCGGCGAGATCCGGAACCGTTTCCTTCTTGAGCCCGATGGTGTCGGCGCCCTTTAGAAAAATGCGACTGCCGTTTGTTCTGAGCTGACTCATCCGGCGCTCGTAGAGCAGGCCCCAGACGGCGTGATCATCGGGCGTGTACGCTGACCAGTCCTGCTCGATGAAAACGGAAGGATCTTCAACGAGTTCGTGCAGCGCGGCGGTGGATTGCGGCAATGTCAGCTCCGGGATGCGGGACGCATGCGGAAAGCTAACGGGGGGTTCAGGGCGCTGAAAGCTTCGCTTCACCCGCTCGCATTCTGCGGGGGAGCGACAGCGTGAACACCGATCCGATGCCGAGGGCGCTCGATACGCGAATGTCGCCCGACATTGCACGTGCGAGATCGCGGCTGATCGGAAGTCCGAGCCCGGTTCCGCCGGCGGGAGGCGATCCCGGCGCGCGAAGCTGCACGAACGGCTCGAATATCTGCTCGAGCTTGTCGGCGGGAATTCCCGAACCGGTATCGCGGATTCTCACGAGGAGAGTCTCCTCCTCGAGATTCCATTCGAGTCCCACCGTTCCGCCAGGCGCGGTGAACTTCATCGCGTTGGCGAGGAGATTGACGATTATCTGCTGTACTTTCTCGCGGTCGGCGAACACCGTGACCGAAGGCTTGCCCTGACGGTGGTGGTACGCGATACCCTTCTTGGCAAACTGCGGCGCCACCAAAGCCTCGGCCGCCTTGAGCGTCTCCTCTACCGGGATCTCCGCCATTGACAGCTCCACCGGCCCGCCTTCGAGCTTGGCAAAATCGAGGATCATGTTCACGAGGGCGAGCAAATGGTCCTGCGCCAGATGGATGCGCTCGATGTCGCGCCGCTGATCGACGGTCAGGACGCCGTGGATATTCTGCTGAAGAATCTCGAGGTATCCGGACACCGCGTGCAGCGGCGTACGAAACTCGTGGCTGAGGCGCGCGAAGAGCTCGGACTTGATTCTGTTCGCCGCCTCCGCTTCGCGACGCGCGCTTTGCTCTCCGTCGAGAGCGAGCTCGAGCTCGCGGGTGCGCTGAGCGACGCGCGCGTTGAGCACGCGGTTGAGCGTCTCCAGGCCTTCCTCGCTCGCCCGCCGCCACGCCAGGCCCTCGGCTTCGTGCCGCCGCTCCAACACCTCGAGCTTGGCGCTCTGCGCGCGAAGCTGCTCTTCCAGGGCCGCCATATCTCGCACCGCCTCTAGCAGCTGGCGCTGGAGGTGGGTCGCGTGGCTGCCGCTTTCCTGCACCTCACGATCGCCCCGGGTCAGCGACGACAACGGCGATGGGGGAGCGAGATCAGCGCTCAGCGACAGATTCTCGCGGGGAGGAGGCAGCTTGCTGGTGATATGAGCCTCTACGACTCAGTGGGGAAACAGATGACGCTGCGGGACATCCACAATAAATCGGGCCTGAAATTACGCAATGGGATAATTCGTCCGATGAGGCTACGAGGGTCCGCCACCGTACGGAGCGTGCGCTGCGGACTCGCGCGGTGCGCGCTAAACAAACGCGGGTGTCCGCACGTACATTGGATAGAGCAGGCCGTTCGTACGGAGATGACTGATGGAATTGCTGCCAGCCAATAAGATCGTATTTGCCCTGCAGGACCCGAACGTGACCGTTCGCCGGGAGCTGCAGGAAGCCGCCCGGGAAATCCGGGCACAGGTTCAGCGCGAGCTCCAGGCGCAGGGCCGAGGATCCAACCAGTCGCCGGATCAAGCCGCGCCGATACCGCCGATTCCCCCCGTTCCGGGTGTCATTGTCAGGCCACCGACCGAGCACGTCATTGTGGGCGGCTCGGAGTTTCCCTGGAGAGGGGGGCGAGGAGAAGAGATTCCGCCTCAGGCCGTGGATATGGCGATGGGATTTTTTTTCACCGTGGTCGCGATCGTCATCGGTCTTCCGATCGCGCGCGCATTCGCGAGGCGCATGGACCGGAAGGCTGTTTCTCCGCAAATCCCGGCGGAAGTCACGGCACAACTCGGGCAGCTCGCGCAGGCGGTCGATGCGATTGCGCTCGAAGTCGAGCGAATCTCGGAAGGCCAGCGATTCACGACACGGCTTCTTTCGGAGCAGCGGGACGCGGCGAACCAGGCGCTGCCGGCGGGATCGGACCGTTAGGGCCGCTCGTTCTGGCGGGCCAGTTTTTGCCTCGCATTCTCGCATGACTTCGTTCGGACATTCGCTCATACGGGCCGCTCTCATGGTTCCCGCGCTCGCCTACGGCTGCGGAGACAGCGCTCAGCGGGAGATGCACGCCGCTTCCCTCGAAACAGTCGCGCCGCTAACGGTTGATGAAGCAGCAGACCCGGTGCTGGTTGGCGCCGGCGACATCGCGTCATGCCGGTCATCAGGAGACGAGGCGACGTCCCGGCTTCTCGACGGAATCCGCGGCACGATCTTCACGATCGGCGACAACGCCTACCGATCGGACGACGGCGACCCAATGAGATGCTTCAGCGCATCCTGGGGCCGCCACCTGCGCCGGATTCGCCCCGTGCCGGGAAACCACGAGTACGAGGAAGGCTTCATCGACGAGTACTTCGATTATTTCGGCGCCGCGGCAGGCGAAAAAGGCAAGGGATACTACAGCTACAACCTTGGGCGATGGCACATCATCGCCCTCAACAGCATGATCGATGCGCACTGGTCAGGCGACCAGGGCGAGTGGCTGCGCGAAGACCTCGCCCGCAATCGTCACGGCTGCACCCTGGCCTATTTTCACCACCCCAGATTCAGCTCCGGGGCGCGCGAGATCGTAAAGCAGGCGGAACAGCTCTGGTGGATGCTGGCGGAGGGCGGTGTCGACGTTGTAGTCAGCGGCCACGACCACATGTACGAGCGGTTCGCGCCGCTCGACAAACGGGGCGAGCGGGACGATGAAGACGGGATCCGCTCGTTCATCGTCGGCACCGGGGGAGCCAGCCGGGTGAGACCGAGGCGCCGGGCACCGAACAGCGAGGTGCGCAACAGCGACACATTCGGCGTCCTGCGTCTGACGCTCAAGTCAGGCGGTTATGACTGGAAATTCGTACCGGTGCGTGGCGCAACATTCACAGACTCGGGGTCCGGCTCCTGTCATTGAAGTAGCGCCGCGCGCGGCAGCGTGGAGAGTGAGCACGGGTGAGAAAAGGATTTCGCCGGCTTATCAAAGTAGTTGTCATTGCCGGCGTGGTCGCGTGCGGAGCGGCTGAGGTAACCCCGCTCGGTGCGCCGCAGCTGGTGCTATCCGAAATCAGGCTCGGCGGCGCTGAACGAGTCGCCTCGAGAATCGACTCCGATGTTCGCTTCGGTCAGACGGTGATGGACGGTATTGCGACCGGTGACAGCCTGTGGCTCGAGGTAGCGCGGAGCATCCAGCTGAAGTCCGCCTCGGCGGAGGCGAGCTTCGCGATCGCCCTCTCCGCCGCGCTCCCCCGCAATCCCGACGCGGTGCTGGCGCTGATCGGACCCGGGGCACGGGTTGAGGACGTCTGCGGAATGCCGTTTCTCGACGCGACTCCGGAAGCGGTCACGCGATATTACGACAGCAGCATGGCCGCCCTCGCGCGGCCGCGCACCACGCCGGTCTCGGCTGTTGCACGGATTTGCGCGGCGACACTCGATTCGGCGCGGGCGCGAAAGCTCGCGCGGATCGACCCCGCGTACTTGATAAAGAACAAGCCGGTCGCGCCCAAACCAGTGCCGCGAAGACGAAGGACAGCCAGACCCCGGTCCTAATGTGATAACTTTCCGGCAACCAATTCCGGACCACGGAATCATCAGAGCACAAGCATGCGCATTCTGATCGTCGACGACGATCGCGCCATTCTCAACCTCATGCAGCGCGTTCTGCATGATGATGCATACGCCATCGACGTCGCGTCGACCGGCGAGGAGGCGCGCACGCTGGCGCTCGTGCACGAGTACGATGGGATAATCCTCGACCTGGACCTCGGCGACCGGCACGGCTTCGAGATACTTCAGGAGCTGAGGCGCGCGGGGCGGCGGACGCCGATAATGCTCTATTCCGGTAAAGGCGATAGCGAAACCATCGTCCGCGGTCTCGATGCGGGAGCCGACGATTTCGTGGTGAAGCCCGTCTCGAACGACGAGCTGCGGGCAAGGGTGCGAACACTGGTTCGTCGCGGCGCCAGCTCACGAGTCGGCGAGCAGGTCACCGTCGGCAATCTCACGCTGAACCGCCTCACTCGCCGCATTACCTGCAACTCGAGGGACCTCGAAATAACGGTGACCGAGATGCGCCTGCTCGAGCATCTGATGCTTCACGCGGGAAATACCGTTACCCGGAGCCAGCTGCACGACAAGGTCTGGGATATGCATTTCGATCCGAGCTCCAATGTCATCGATGCGCATGTTGCGAGACTCCGCAAAAAGCTGGATGCTGCCGGCGCGTCGGCTTGCGTTACCACGAGGCGCGGAGTCGGATTTGTGCTGGCGGCCAAGGCGTCAGAGGAGGCCTCCCTACAAGACTGATTCGCTGCATGACGGAGCCGTCATGATGGCGTCAGGAAAGCGTATGGAGCTCAGCTGTAGATTGTGCGTACTTCCCGGTCGGGGAGTAATCAGAACGCGCGATCCTCTGATCAACAGGCCCCCATAATGGTTCGTTTCGACGGTTGTTTGATCGCGGTTCTCGTGGGCGCAGCAGCGCTTGCCCAACCCGCGGCCGCCCAGTCACGAAACGGCTCGAGCAGCCTGACTCACGTAGTTTCGGTCACGATCGGCCCGAGAGTGAAGGTACAGGTCAGTCCGCTCTCGATGGTGCCCCGCAACGTCCCCACCGCCGTACGAGTTGCCGCCAGCCAGAGTGCGAGCAATGGGTTGGCCCTGACGGTTCATGCCAACCAGGCATGGGTCCTCGCGATCAAGTCCCCGAACGCGGACGCCTCGCGCCGCTCGAAGCTCCTGTGGTCCAACAGCGCGGCCGGCCAGTTCACCGCAATCTCGGCTGCCGACAGCCTACTCGCCTCGGGTACCGGTTCCTCAGCCCCGGTCGATACCACGGTGGTATTTCGCGGCACCGCCACGAGCCCGTCGACCGCCGGTCAGGCCGTTGTGCTGACCATTTCGGCCCCCTGACTTTCCGAGCAGACCCTTACGCGAAAACGGTATACTCAAAAACGGTAAACCCATAACTCGCGGTTTCGTTCGAGGCGCAAGACAGCTCTGGAAGGAAAAAAGGCCCGCGCCGATGAACGGTGCGAGCCTTTTCAATTCCTTGAGCACATCTCTCTGCAAATCTATCTCAAATCTATCTATTGAAGTAAGACAGTCCGAAGAGAATTCCGAGCGCGTTGCTGCCGCCAGTGTTGAACACGTGATTGACATTTCCCTCGAGACGGGTGGCGAAGCGCCGATTCGCGAACGGCAGCTTCACGCCCACGCCGGCGCCGAGAAACGCATCGCTGTCCGATCCGGCATCTCCGCCGATTCCAGCGATTCCCACGAACGGGCGAATGTAGAGGCCCGAGCCGGTGACGTAGCCGCCGGGGTGAAACAGCGCACCCAGCTCGAACGTGTAGGTGCGAAACGAAGTACCGCCGCCGCTGATCGAATTGAAGGCGAAGCGCGGCTCGAGCGACACCTTGTCGTTCATGAAGAACCCGATGCGGAACGCCTGCACCGGAATGCTGACCACCGTGATGTTCGGATCGTCGAAGCCAATACTGATTCCGCCATCGACGCCGAGCTCGATCGGTCGGGAGGCGCTCCGCTGCGCATCGGCTGCGGTAGCGGTCAGCGTCAGGCCGAGGAGGGCGAGGACTACGAGTCTTTTTGTCATGGGTTTTTTGGAAAGGTGTGGGGCGCCCATCGCAGTGCGGCGCCAGTTAGGGTAAACGACGTTCTAGCCGGCCCTGGGTCACTCCTCTATTGGTGGTGGGAGCGCTCGCAACCGAGGGCTTGCTCGCATACACATAACCCCGCCGAAGGCGCCTCTTCACGCACCCACCGAACGTGGCTGGGGCCAGCGAGTTACGCCCCGTTTCACTTACTCGTCGTAAGGGCACTGGAGGCTCGTGGTATCCGTTATTCGAGCCTCCTCGCACTTGCAGCATGTCCGGATTGCGGCCACTCATGCGTCGCGCGGGCACGAACTTAACAAGGAGTGATTTTGAAGCGTTCTATCGTATTCGCGCTCGTCGCCGGCCTCGTGCTCGTCTCGATGCCCGCCAGCGCCCAGCTGTCAGTCCTGAAGCCGATCTCGCTCGGTATCGCCGGCGGTGGTTCACTGCCGATGGCCGACATGAAGGACGGCACCAACACCGGCTACAATGGCACGCTCGCGCTTGCCATCAAGCTGCCGATGATCCCGCTCGGTCTTCGCTTTGACGGCGCGTACAACATGTTTGGCGCGAAAGTCGGCGATGGCAAGCTCCACGTCGCCAGCGGCACGGCGAATCTGACGTACAATCTGCCGAGCATTGGCGTTTCGCCGTATGTGATCGGTGGAGCGGGCGTGTACAGCTCGATCGTTTCGGCCAGCGGCGCCCCGTCGAGCCCGCGCGCGAACGACTTCGGCTGGAACGCCGGCGCCGGCATCAATCTTCCGCTGACCGTCTTCAAGGCGTTCGTGGAAGCGCGCTACAACAGCGTGTCGGTCGGCAACGGTGCGAAGATGGAGTTCGTGCCGCTCACGTTCGGAATCATGTTCTAAAGCAGGACGGCTCGAAGTCCGAGCCTCCGCAGTACGGACGGGGGAGAGCGAAAGCTCTCCCCCGTCGCACATCCGGGCGTCAGGTCGTCGCTGACGAGGAGGAGTTATCGGTCAGCGAGGCGTCCGGAGCACCCATCAGGTTATCGGCCGGCCGCTTCGTCCCCGCGCTGGCCGCGTCTTCCGCCCGCCGCGACGGTACAGCGAAGGCGAACACCGTGTCGCCGTCATCCGGAAACTCCGCCCAGGCGCGCCCGCCCAGTGATTCCACCGTTTCGCGAACGATGTTCAATCCCAGCCCGCTGCCTTCGGCTCCGGTGACCGTATCGGCGTGGGCACGATAGAAGCGGTCGAAGAGGTGGGCCCTCCTCTCGGCCGGAACGCCGAGGCCGTTGTCGCGAACGAATACGATCAACTCACCGCCCTTGCTGCCGGCCGGGTTGAGGCGGCCATCGATTCGTACCGTGCGCTTCGGCTTCCGGGGATCCGAATACTTGATCGCGTTCGAGATGTAGTTCACCAGGCAGAGCTCGACTGCCGCGGCGTCCACTTCCACCGACGGAATCGTTTCGGCGATCTCGACGTCGATTCCGTTGGCCTGTGACATCTCCCGCAGCTGGCGCACGGCTTCGGCAGCGGCCTGTGGCAGGAGCACGTTCCTGCTCCGGCGCGAATCGGTCTCGATTCTGGATAGCGACTCGAGATTTCCGAGCACCCGGTGAAGCTCCTCGGAGTTCTCGAGGACCATGCGCTGAAACCGGTTCATCTCCTCCCTGCTCAGCCACTCCTCACCCATCAGATGAGCGGCGCCACGAATGGCCCCGACGCGATTCTTGAGCTCGTGGGCGACCATCCGATTGAAGCGGCGAAGTCTTTCCTCACGCTCGTTCACGACCTCGCTCGACAGCCTGAGGAAGTGCGCCATCGTCGCCTGGCGAATCATCTCGACCGCATACGCAATGCGCTGCCAGCAGATGAGAAAATCACGGCGATTGCCCTCAACCCCCGGCTCGTCGGCCACATCATTGAGGAACGAAAAGATGATTCCGCCCAGAATCTCCAGCTCCTTGAGTATCTCATAGGCGTCGAATCCCTGCTCGTGTCTCAGTGCCCCCAGCTCCATTGCCTTCGGGCCCACAGGATCCTCGGCGTCGAGCTCATTGCCCGGACTCTCGAGGTAGTTGGCAATGCCGTCGATCAGCAGCGGGACGTGATTGATCAGCGTCTCCGAGGGGAAAACGTCAACGGCATTGAGAGTCACTCTGGCATGGATGCGTTCGAGCCAGCGCGTGACGAGATCGTTCTTCGCCTCACGGAGCCGTCCGGCAAGGAGTGATGCTAGCTCGCTCGGGTGATGCGACTGGGCTGATTCCATTGTCTGCGTCGATTCCGGTGGGCTTTCTTCGCTCAAGCGGAGTGACCGAATAGTAACGGCCGGGTGCACCGCCCGTTAATCGCCGGAACAGCCCCGCAGCAGCAGCCGCCCGGTCGCTGCAAGGTCCTAAGAAGCGATTGCAGCCCTGAACGCAGGATCGAGCGGGAGAACTGAGCGTGTGCTCGCGGCGGTCAGTGCGGCCGGCGTGGCAATCGGCAGTGTCAGCGTGAACGTCGACCCCGCACCCTCAACGCTTTCGAGAGTCAGGTCTCCGTTCATGGCGCGCGCGAGCTCGCGGCTGATTGACAGTCCCAGCCCGACTCCCTGCTGGGTTTCGGTGGTCAAATGCCGGTCGATCTGGACGAACGGCTCGAACACCCGGTCAGTCTCGCGGACGGCTATGCCGACTCCCGTATCCGTCACGCGAATCCTGACCGTCTTCACTTCTCCTTCACAAGAGACCGTGACTGAGCCGCCGGCA
Source organism: Gemmatimonadaceae bacterium (assembly GCA_041747535.1). GTDB lineage: Bacteria > Gemmatimonadota > Gemmatimonadetes > Gemmatimonadales > Gemmatimonadaceae > UBA4720. The sequence continues at coordinate 2,788 of JBGTEZ010000169.1, read as the reverse complement.
GGCGTGAACTTGACCGCGTTGATGATCAGATTGAGGAGAATCTGCTGGAATCGTTCGGCGTCACCAGCTACGTGAACGTCGCGTTCGCACGGCGTGACCGTGAAAGCAAGGCTCTTTGCCTTGGCCTGGAGCACACAAAGGCCTTCGACCTCACTGAGTACCGCGTTTACATCGAGCGCCACGATGTTGAGCGCCCTCGCACCCTCGAGCCGGGCAATCGTCAGCACATCGTTGATGAGGCGAAGCAAGTACGCCGAGGCTCGCTTGATCCGCCCCAGATCTTTTGTCTGTTCCGGGTTTACCGCTCCCCTGATTCCCATCTCGAGGATTTCGGTGTAACCCGAGATCGCGTTGAGCGGAGTGCGGAGCTCGTGGCTCATCGCGCGCAGAAAGAGCGTCTTGGCGCTGTTGGCGTGCTCGGCCATCATGCGTGCTTCGCTGGCGTCGTTCAGCGCCGCGGCGGCACTTACGCGCAGTCTCACCCGGTCGAGGGCCTGAGCGCAATAGCGGGCGACGGTGTCCGCGAAGTGGCGGTCGAGCAGCGTGAAGTCGCGCGGGCCGCCGAATCCGAAAGCGAGTGCCCCCACGGCTTTGCCGCCGATCTCGAGCGGCAGAAATATCCACGCTCCTCGCGAGCCGACTTTCCCGACTTTCGCGAACGATGGGTAACGGCCGACCATTTCCCCGTACGAGCTGAGATACAACGGCTCGCATTTGTCGACGGCGTCGGCATACGGGCAGCACGGTTCACCGGTCCGGATGTCTCCGAACGACCGCATCAGAGGATCGAGCAGTCCGGATTCACGGAGGAGGTCGAACCCGGGAGGGTCGGTTCGCTCGACCACGACGGCGCCGGCCTCGCACTCCAGCGCGACGATCGCTTCCCGCAGCACGGAATCAGCGACTTCGTCCTGAGTGACGGTACTTCCCAGTGCGGCCGTGATGCTTTGCAGGCGCGCCAGACGCGCCGTAGCGCCATCAGCAAGCGCCTGCGCAAACGCGATCTCGGTGGTTCGCCGGTCGAGCTCCCGGTTCAACGTACCAAGCGCATTGAGCGTTCCCTTCAGCTCGTCGGCGTAAGCCTTGACCCGCAGCAGGTTTCTCACGCGCACGGAAAGCTCCGCGCGGTCGATCGGCTTGGCGAGGAACTCGTCGGCCCCGGAGCTCAGGCCCAGCAACCGGCCGGCGCGATCGTCGAGCGCGGTAACCATGAGAATGGGAATGTGCTCGGTCTCGGGGCTCCCCTTGAGCCTGGCCGCGACTTCGTAGCCGTTCATCCCGGGCATCATCACGTCGAGCAGAATCAGATCCGGCGGGTACTCGCCCACTGACGCGAGCGCCTCTTCCCCGCTGGCGGCCGTGCGAAGCTCAAAGCCTTCCGGCGTGAGCATCACCTTCAACAGCTCGGTATTGGCTTTCTGATCGTCCACGATCAGAATGCGCGCCCGCCGACCGATGGATGTGTCGCTCGAACTCATACGCGAGCGGTGGGAGAGGCGACGGATTTCTTTCCGAGGTGCGCTGCAACGGTGGCGAGAAATTCCTTGTATGCGAGCGGCTTCGCGACGTAGCCGTCGCAACCAGCGGCTCTTATTCGCTCTTCGTCGCCCTTCATCGCCAGCGCGGTGAGCGCGATCACCGGAATGTCACGCGTCGCCGCGTTACCCTTGAGCAATCTGGTCGCCTCGAGCCCATCCATCCCAGGGAGCTGGATGTCCATAAGTATCAGGTCAGGTTGCTCGGCGCGCGCCACCGCCACCCCGGCCTCGGCATCGGTGGCGCTCACAATGGCATGACCGGCCGATTTCAGCAGAAAAACCGCGAGGGTCATGTTCGCCGGATTGTCTTCGACGATGAGAATTTTCGCCACTCAGGCAACGACCCGGCGAGACGTCGCGCGGCGAATTTCCGAGACGAACCGTTCGCGGTTGAAATTTTCTTTTTCGATGATGGCCGATACGTAGCCATTCAGCCTGAAGCGATCCTCGGGGGTGATCGACTTGGCGGTGACGACCAGCACCGGAATGTGGCAAGTCTCAGGCTGTTCCTGGAGCGCGGCCACGACGTCGAAGCCGTTCACCTCGGGCATCATCAAGTCGAGGAGGATCAAATCAGGCGGCTCGCGCCGCGCAGCCTCGATTGCTTCGCGGCCGCCATGCGCCCGAATCACGCTGCTGGCAAGGCCGATGAGACGAGCCGCGACCAAGTCGACTGCTTTCGGATCGTCGTCGACGACGAGGACTTTGAGCGTTTGTCCGTCGGTCAGCGGGAACAGGCCGAGACCGACGAGCGACTCGTAGAGCTCCTGCCTCGAGATGGGCTTCTGCATGACCGCCGCCGCCCCAAGCGCGAAGCCCTTTCCCGGATCGGCAACGATCGAGATGATCACCACGGGTACGTTGCTGATCGCGGGAATCTGCTTGATGCGGCTCAGGAATTCCCAGCCATCCATGTCCGGCAGCATGATATCGAGCGTTATGAGGGAGAGAGCGTGCTGTGACGCCAACTCCAGGCCATTCTCCGCGGTGGGTGCGTGGACGACCATAAAGCCCTCCGCCTCCAGCTGCAGGCGAATGAGATCCGCAGACTTGTAATCGTCCTCCACCACCAGTGCGATGCGCGCTCCGTCGACAAATTTGGGGTTCGTGGTCGGAGTCTTGATCGCAGGAGCAACTTCTTCGGCTGGCCGAAACGGAAGCCAGACGCTGAAGGTCGAGCCTTCTCCGAGGATACTCTGCACGGCGACAGACCCGCCGTGCAGATCGGTGAGCAGCTTTACCATTGCCAG
>JBGTEZ010000168.1:0-21440 GCA_041747535.1 Gemmatimonadaceae bacterium | reverse complement strand
GTATCCGGCAGACGCGAGGCTCGCCGCGGCGCGTTCCGCATCGCCCTGCGTGGGAACGAGGATCTCCCACTCCAGCAGCCGCGCATCGTCATCGGTCGCCCTTGCCGCTCCCGCCGCCCAGGTGTTGGTGCCGAGATGGTGGTGGTATCCGCCGGCGGAGAGAAATAGCGCGCCGGGATAGCTCCACACCACCTTGTCGAACCCGAGCGCGTCGTGGTAGAACGCCGTCGCCGTGGCAATGTCGTCCACGTATAGATGGACGTGGCCCAGAGTCGTGCCAGGCGGCATGCCTGTCCACTTTTCGCCCCGCGCCGCACGAATGAGATCGGCAGCGTCGAGGTGGCCGGTCGTCATGTAGATCTGGCGCTCGTCGTACTTCCACGCGTCGCGCGGGCGGTCGGCATACACCTCGATGCCGAGCCCGTCGGGATCGGTGAGATAAACCGCTTCGCTCACGGCGTGGTCCGACATGCCCGCATGCGCGCCAATCCCGGCGAGGTGCGCGATGAGCCGACCGAGCGCGGCGCGATCCGGAAGAAGAATCGCGAAGTGATAGAGTCCGAGCAGTCCGCGCCGAGGAACGCGCCGCGCGGACGGATACTGCCTGAGCTCGACGATCTCCCGGTCGTCACCGTGCGGACCGAGCGTCGCCGATTCCTCGGCCAGCCTGATCACCCGCATGCCGAGCACGTCCTGATAGAACCGGAGCGATCGCTCGAGATCGGCTACCTGAAGCCGCACCCTGCCGAGTCGGGTCTCTTCGGGGAGCCTGTAGTTGCTCGGCCGGATCCCGTGTCCGATATCGTTTGCCATTCGAGCCGTGCTCATCGAGCCGCTGTCGCCCCACCACCGGGCGCGCTTCGCGGCCAGAAAGTTTTTACCATGGCAAAGATCAGAAGCAGCACCAGGATCCCCTGCGCCACGAGAGTCTCGACACTGGGATAGATGCCCATCGTATCGAGGTGCGGCCCGCCCGAAATGACCGTGATGGGCACGACATTCCCCTCCTGCAGCTCGCGGATTCCCTTCCCCATGAACACAAACGCCATGTAGTAGAGGAGGAGGCTTGTGACCGCAAAGAACGGACGCATCGGGATGCGCACACCGTAGCGGTAGAAAAGCGTGAAGATCACGGCGAGCGCGGCAAACCCGGCGATTATCCCAAGCGACAGTGGCAGCGCGACGTTCGGCCCCTCGTGAAAGAGCGCCTGGTAGAAGAGCGCCGTCTCGGCGCCTTCCCGGTAAACCGCCAGAAACGACACCAGGACGAGAGCCCTTCCACCTCCATGCTCGAGAGCGGTGCCGACCTTCTCGCGGATGAATCTCTGCCATTTTGCCGCTTCGACCTTGGAGATGAGCCAATAGCTCACCGAGAAGAGAACTACGACCGCCAGGAGCATCGTTACCGCCTCGACGATCTCCCTGCTGGCGGGCATTGCGATGAACAGAGTTCTGAGCGCGATGGCGGTCGCCGCGCTCGCGATCAGCGCGAGCCCGACGCCGAGCCATATCGATCTGAGGCGCTCACGGTGCCCCATCTTGATCAGGAACGCGACGACAGCGCCGACCACCAGTATCGCCTCGAATCCTTCGCGCAGAATGATGAGAAACGACTGGAAGAAAGCGCCCCAGCCCGTCGAGGGGCGGCGGGCGAGATCGACTATCGACGGCAGCCCATCGACGATCGCCACGCGCGCTGCCTGCGCCGCTTCCATGTCGAGACGCGAGACCGCGCCCTTGAAGTCGGCAAAGTGCCGCTCCATGGTGGCGACCATTCCGGGTTTCTTCGCGCGCGCGGGAGTCTCGAGCGGCTCGAAGGCGATATATGCGTCGAACGCCCGCTCGCTCGCCTCTTCTCCCATTCCCGCACGCGCGAACGCGATCGCGCTGTCGAGCAGTGCCCTGATTACCGGCGAAGCGCTGTCGGGCGAAACGGAAGTTGCATCCGCCCGGGCAACCGGAGCGGGAAGCTTCATCTGCTCGCCTCGCAGCGAGTACACATAGTTCACGACGTTCCAGCGGTCCTGCGGCGAGAGCACCGAGCCGAACGCAGGCATCGTCGTTCCGCGCACTCCCACCGTGATGACGTTGAACGCGAGAGTCGGAGTGAGATCGGCGGTCTCCTTCACCACACCGATGGCGGGCGGCTTTGGGTTGGAAGCGCGCGCGGCGGGTCCGTCGCCAGCTCCAGCTGCCCCATGGCAGGATGCGCAGCTCTGCGTGAAAAGACGGTGGCCAGCGGCCGTGTCGAGCGGGCCCGTCGGCATGTCCATGGCACCCGCAGCTCCAAGCGACCCCAGAAAACGCTCGTGCAGCGCGCGGATCGCGGCCGGTGGCCGCTTCGCCGTCACCGCGGCAATCATCGTGTCCAGAACAGCCCTGGTCTTCGGCGCGTCGTAGCCGGTGAGCCGCTCGGCGACTTGCCGCGCATCCCCCAGAAAGCTGGTAGTCTCTTCGTATTCGACGGGCGAGATCATCCTGCCCCGGTCGTCAAACGCCTTGGCGTACTCCTCGACGGCGACGCCGACGATGCTGGAGAGACGTTTTGCAAGATTTTCCTGGGCGGCCAGGGGGGTGGGAAGCGCCACCACCAGCGACAGAAGCAGGACACAACTCCGTCGCGACATTCGAGAATCCATTGCCGAGTAAACTTATCTGGATACCCGGCGGAAGCAATCAGGGCGATGATCGAGATCACCCCCGCCCCGATGATACCGACTCAGGTCTCCGATTCCCTGAGCTCGTAGTCTCCCACCAGCTCCCTCTCGCTGATGGCCGCCCGGACCCCGGTCCGGTGCTCGAACCGGTCCACGAACGCCGACAGGCGCTCGGTGGTGAATTCCCCACGCATCATCCTTAGCGCTCCGATCGCGTCTTCGATGACGGGTGGCTCGCCTTCTACTTCCACGAGGATGTCCATCCGCGGATACACCTCGAAGCGCACCGTTGCCGCGCCCAAACGGTATTGCGACACCTGCCGGTCGATCTCGCGCGTGACGATGTAACCCAGCTTCTCCAATATTCCCGACAGGCCCTTGGAATCCTCGACTACGGTCGAGATCTCCTCGCGAACCTTGTACTCGCCCGCCGAGTCGGTCGGCCCCTTCCAGTCAACGTGGGTTCTAACCACCTCGCGCGATTCGTAGCGGCGTACCCGCAGGACCTCGTCGCGCTCGGCCAGCTCGCGCGCGGGAAGGTCGTAGCGCTTGTCGGACAGCCGTCCTTCGAAGGTGAGCTCCGCCCCGGCTGCCTCGATCCATTTCCGCCTCAGATCGAGGTCGTCTACCACCGCCTTGAGCTCGACTTCAAACACCGAGTATGGCCTCCAGAACACTGGCGGTGTCCCCGAGGGACGGGAACACCGCATACGGCGCGTGCTTTTCCAGATCGGCCACGGAATAGTGGCCGCTCGCGACGCCGATCGCGCGTGCGCCCAGCTCACGGCCGCATTCGATGTCCGCGGGAGTGTCACCAATCACTACGACTTTCTCGCCCGCGACCGCAACTCCCAGTGTCTCGCCGAACCTCCGCTGCGCGATCGCCGGCAGCTGGGGCCGGTGCTCGTGATCGGAGCCAAACGCGTTGACGCGAAAACGGTCGGGGTCGATCCCAGCGGCGCTGAGCTTCGCCCGCGCTCCGGTTTCAACGTTGCCGGTCAGAAGGCCGAGGACGACGTCGTCGCGCGCTTCGAGCGCATCCAGAATCTGCACCACGCCCTCGAGCGGCCGCACGTTGAACTTCCGGCTCTCGATGCTCTCCCTGAGTCCGTCGAGATACAGATCGATCAGCACAGTCATGCGCGAATCGATGTGCTCGTCGGTGTGTCCCTCGAGGCGCATGACATCGCGCACGATCTGCTTGTCGGTTTTTCCGTCGTAGCGGTACGACGCATCACCCGGAGACCCGAACACTTCGCTAAGCGCCCGCTGCATGGACGCCCGGCCGACTCCTCCGCTGTTCAGCAGGGTCCCATCGATGTCAAAGAGAACCAGTCTCATGTTCTGAAAAAGAGCGCCATGCTCATGTTCTGGTGAGAAATACACCGGCCACGATCGTCGCCGCGCCAACCGCCTGGAACGGCGTCGGAACCTCGTTGAGAAACGCCCACGCCACGAGGAGAGCAATTATCGGCTGCAGATTCGAGTACACCGCCGTGCGCGTCGGACCAAGCACCCGAAGTCCGCGGTACCAGAAGAGATACGCGATTCCCATCGACACCAGGCTCGCATAAAAGAGCGCGAGCCACCCGCTCAGCCTGACCGCCGCCCAGTCGGTGGCGAGCAACGCGGGCGTCGATGCGACAAGAAGCGGAATCGCGCCGCCCACCATCGTGATCGCCGAGAGCTGAACCACGTCGATTCTCTTCGTGAACGGCTGAAGCAGGATCGTGTATACGGTCCAGCATAGCACTCCGCCGAAAACCAGCAGCGATCCCAGCAGCGTCGCCTCACCGTTCGCGGATCCCGCGCTCCCGATGATCACGAGCGCGACGCCGGCAACCGAGAGGCCGATCCCAACCAGCGTGAGGCGTCGCACGCGCTCGAGCCCTTTCCATCTCGCGAACAGCGCGATGAACGCCGGAGCGGAGCCGACGATCAGAGCGGCGTTTCCGGCCCGCGTCCGCGCCACGCCGTGCACGAAGAAGAGCTGATAGAGCCCGTTTCCGAGGACGCCCAGAGCAAGAAGGACGAGCACATCGCGTCGCGCGAGATGCGGGCGCGTTCCGGCGAAGGCGACGCCGATCAGAAAGAGGGCGGCCAACCCGACGCGCAATCCGGTGAGCGCCACCGGACTGAACGAAAGCGTCGCGAACTTGATGACGCTGAAATTGATTCCCCAGATCACCGCCATCGTGAACAACAGGACATCGGTGGTGCCGAACGCGGGGCGCGCTTGTACTGCACTGTCTGTCATCGTCGAAAGCTAGCCGCCACCGGCGCGGCGCGGCTACTTTGCTTGATGCACATCTCCTTCGCCGTGTTCGCCGACGCCGCCAATCTCTCCCAGGAGGGAAAGCTCAACATCCTCGGCGTGTTCGACGCGGTGCAGGTCGCGGGGCTTCCGACCATCCACCCGCGCACCCACTTCGTCGTCCGGCTCAAGGCGAACTCCGACGACATCGGCGAGCACAAGCTCTCGTTTCGCTGGCTCAGTCCGCTCGAGGAAGAGCTGTGGTCGTCGTCAGGAGAGATGAGCGTCGCCCCGGCGCCGAATCCGATGTTCGAGGTGGACCTCCCGATCATCGCCGTCGTGGATCTTCCGCTCAACATCACCGGGCAGTACACGATGCAGGTGGCCCTGGATGGAGAACCGACGGCCGCGGTCCGCCTGCTGGTGAACGGACCGAGTCAGACGATGATGCCGCAGGTACCCAACGGAATCGTCAGTTGACAGATTCTTTTCGCGTTATGAGTTTGACCGTTTTTCCGTTGGCCGTTCTTGCGTTACTGCGAGCCTTGTACGCAGCGACGGATAACACGACAACGGACAACTCAAGACGCGAAAAGCCGGCCTGCGAGGCGCAGTGCGCTTTCAGTCTATGGTCAGTTGAGGATTCGCCGGGCGTAGCGAAAGCGCTGGAGCAGTAGCTCCGTGTACTCGTCCCCGCCCTTCAGATCGTCGACGGCATAGCCGCCCCGCCCGAGCGCGAGATGCACCACACGCGTGCCGCCCATCGAGATCGCGACGTGGGTGATTTTCCCCGACGGCTCGTCGGAGAAGAACAGGAGATCGCCGGGCCGCACGTCGTCGATGGACTCAACCGGTTTTCCGGTGGCAGCCTGCTGCCACGCGTCGCGCGGCACGTGCACGCCATGCAGGTGAAATGAGCTGTGCACGAGGCCAGAGCAGTCGCAGCCCCATGGCGTGACGCCGCCCCACTCATATGATGTCCCCTCGAAGAACGTCGTCGCCGATGCGATGATCGACTCCGCGGACGGCGGAAAGCTGTGCCTCCGCTCCTCGAGCGTCATCGCCAATCCACCGAATCGCTCCTCGCCCTCGGTAATGAGCGCCCCGAGCGGGAGCTTGCGCGTCGCTCCCTGGGCATCCCGCACGGTGCAGCCGAGCGACAACGGTCGCGGGTCGTCCCAGCCGGTGTTGGCGGGCGAGGGCACGGGCTCGGGGATCGTCACCACGTAGCCCTGATGAACCCACCCCTCGTAACCATCGGCGCCCTTTACGCGGAGCCAGAGGCCGTTGCGCTCCATAACCTCGGCGACGTGTCCGTGGAGCAGCTGTGATACCTGGGTTGTCTTGACGTCGGGCTCGCACAGCATTGGCGCGATGGCCGCGACCGCGGTTACGCTCTCGCTCAATGCTCCGGCCAGTCGGTTTTCGGCACCCGGCTCGGCGTCAGCACTGCGGGCTGCTTTTTCGCGCACACCTTGCACAGCGTCACTCCGCGGAAGTTACAGATGATGCAGATGAACGTGCCGCAGTCCGCGCACGGGTAGCCTTCGGAGGCGCGCTCTTCGTTCCCGCAGGCGCGGCAGAGCATCGAGTCCCGCTCACGCAGATCCTTTTTCGCCATCAGGTGCGCCTACCCGAGGAGCCAGAGGTGAAATCCGCCAACTTGACGAGCCAATTTTGCACCTAGAAACGCCAGTTGCGGAAGAAGTCGAAGCCGAGCTGGGATGGAGTCTGCTGGAAGCTCGGCGTCGATCCGCGACTGCAGCGGCCTTCGCTCGATCCCGGCTCGACGCCCGCCTGCGCGCTGTACAGCGAGCTGATCCGATACTCCAGCTGAAGACCCAGATTTTCCTTGAAGTTCGCCTGATTGACGAAGCACAGTCCGGTGCTGAGTCCGAGGAACCAGCGCGGCCCGAGCTGCTTGCCCAGCACCGCGCGGGTGTTGAGGAGACTGAAAAGATACGGATCGCCGGTGCCCCCCTGCGAGGCGGTGCCTGGCCCGGCCGTCTGCAGCTCGAAGATATCCAGAACATTCTTGGGGATCGCACTGGTGAAGAGATTGCCGGCGTAGCGAATTCCGAGCTGAGCGATCTGCGCGCCCGAGGTGTTGTCGAGTCCGATCGCCGGCTCGCCGGTGACGAGATAGCTGAGCAGATCGCTCTGTGAGAGTGGCAGGTTGTCCGGGTTGTCCAGCGAGAGCTCGGGACGGGCAAGCGTTCCTCCGATCGTCACTCTCACTCTCACGTCGCGGCCATTGGCGCTGTTCCGCGGCTGGCGGACGGTGTGAATGGCGCGAATGTCGAGCGACGGATTGAGATCGGGCGTCCCGAAAAATCTGAGCGTTCCGCTTTCTACATCGAAGGTCGGCTGGACGAACGGATCGACGAGGTTGAGGCGGTACGTTCCCCTATCCGCGCTGAGGTTGCCCTCGAGGGCGAGGCGCGGCGGATCGGAGAGTCGCGCGCCGGGCTCAAGCGTGACGTTCAGTGATCCGCCCAGCTTGATGTTCGCTTCCGACGACCGCAGCCAGACGTCGGGGCCGATGTCGATCGCGACGTTGTCGAGCGTGAGGTTCCGGGTGAGGCCGCGCGGCGCCTTGGGCATCACCGCACGGTTGATCGCCAACAGCGTGTCGAGCGTGCCGGCGAGCTCGGGATCCTCGAGGTCGATGATCCGCTTGCGGGCTACTTCAGGGATGTAGATGCTCCCCCGCTCGACACGCATCGTGCCCCGAAGCACCGCCGCGTCGAATGACCCGGTCAACGTCACCGCCGGCGAGGTGGAGATGTCGAGTGATGCGAGGCCCGGCTTGTCGATCGCGTGGAAATTCGAGGCAGTCGCGTTGAGAGCGAACGATGGATTGTCGTATTCCTCGAAGCTCACCGTTCCATTCAGGGAGAGCGTCCCGCGACGCTCGGCGTTCGTTTCAGCGGAGAGGCGGCGGATGTGAACCGTATCGCCCGAGAGCGCGATCTCCGCCCTGATGTGGTCGAAGCGGGTGCCCAGGTTGGTCATCGTCGCCGAGCCGTCGCCCATGGATATCTGACCGTACAGCCGCGGCTGCTTTATGCTGCCGCGAAAGTCGACCTCGGCCACGATTGCTCCGCTGGCTTCGACGAGTCCCGGCACGAAGGTACGGAACAGTCGCAGATCGACGCTGTCGGCACGGACGTGTCCGCGGATCGAATCGTTCGCCAGCCGCACGTCCTGGACGAGCAGGCGCGCGTTGCTCGAGTGCTGAAGCAGAAGCGAATCCAGGACAAGCGATCCCGGGGCGAACGCGATGCGGGTCGGAGACCGGAGGCGATAGCGATTGGCGGAATCCACTGCCACTGAGGCGGTGTCGACCCTCAGCACGGTGGTGTCGGCGTTTCGAGTGAGGTTGCCGGCGAGATCCGTTCTCACTCCCCGCTCGCTGAGCATCGAGCCACTGAAAGTCCCTGACGTCGGAGACGCGAGCGCCACCGAAGCTCTCACGCTGTTGAACGAGACCGCGCCGAGACCAATGGTATCGGCCGCGAAAAGAATGCTGCCGTTCGCCTGCTTCGTTACATCGGAAAGGAGGAGTGTCCCGCGCACTGTCTTCACCGACCGCGTGCCAAACCGGACATTGTCCAGGCGAGCGACGGCGTTGAGCGAGAGATGGTCGAGGCTGCCCGTCACCTCACCCGAGAGCTCGCCGCGCCCGCGCAACGAGTCGAGTCCGGTCGACTTGGCCAGTGACGGAAACAGCGTTCGCGCGCGAGACAGAGAATCCATCACCGCGCGGAAGCGAAGCGATCCCGTCTGCGTGCCCGTGAGGCCAAAGCTTCCTGATGCCTGCGCCTCGGCGCCGGCGGCGTTGAGCGAGAGCGTGTCTACCGTCGCGACGCCGTTCGCGAAGCGGAGCCGCGCACTCGAGGGCTCGACCGCGAATCCGCCAATCATCGATTTCTCGATTGTGGCAACAGCGCTGCCGACCAGGGTCGGGACGGATGAGCCTCGGAGGTCGAGGTCATACTGACCGGTGAGTCGCGTCTGCGGCACGGCGGCTTTCGCCGTCAGCGTCCGCAGATCCAGAGCAGTCGTCGTCGCCCGGCCGCGAGCGCCGTACTCGACTGGATCGGCGTCGACAAGTCCGCTGTAGCTGAAAGATCCCGCCGGACCGGTGAGCGTCGTCGTGACGAGAAGATTCGGCGATGTTCCATTGACGCGGAGCGGGCCGGCGTACTCTCCATGGAGCGGAAGCAGCGGATAGGAATGCGACAGCGCAGTGAACGAGAGCGGACTGGCTGCGAGCGTGAGATCGTAGCCCAGAAACTTCTCGCCCCAGGTGACTCGGCCCTCGCCGGTGATGTGCGAGACCGGCTGGCCGCCATCGTGATGACGGAGGTCGGCGTCCCGGAACCGCACGTCCAGCCACGAGGAGTCGAGGACGGCGGTTCCGCTGACGTATCCTTTCACACGGGGGAAAAGCGGATTCAGGTACTGCAGCGTCCGAAGGTCGAGCTGATCGACGTCGACGTTGAAGCCACGGAACGCGGTGAATGCGGGGAACAGGATATCGAGCTCACCGTTGCCGGTGGCGCGCGTGACCGCACCAGGCACATTCGCATCCGCAAAGGTGAGGAACGACTGCTCGATGCGAAAACGGTTCAGGGGCCCACCCGATGCCCGGACGTTACCCGTGATTTTTCCCTGCCAGTCGTACGGAAATTCCTTGCCATTGAACGTGCGCAGGAGATCGAAGTCCACCGGGGCTGCCTGCATTTCTACATCCTTCACAGCCAGCACCGGCCCGCCAACGGCGAAGGTCATTCTTCCGAGCAGACGCGATTCAGTCGTGCGCACATCCATCTTCGTCAGGACGTAATCGATGATGTGAGGATTGCGCTGGCTGCGGATGTCGAGGTCTACCTTGCCGCCGCCGGTTGTCGGAAGCGTCGGGTACACCCACGCGACGTCGCGGAGTGACATTGAATCGCCGATGACGTGAATGTTGTAGCGCGTGGGCAGGTCGCTGCCCCAGACGATTTTTCCTTTCGCGCTGCCGGTCGAGCCCGGCAGATCCCAGTGATCGGAATCGACCCAGATCGAATCGCCCAGGTTCATCGCCGTGCCGGACACGTTGCGGAACTGGAACGGCGGGTAGGATTCGGTGAAGCTCGCCTTCCGGATCCGCGCGAAACGCCCAGAGCTGTCGGGGTCGGAAATGCGCGCGTACCCGAGATTCATGTCGCCTTTCGTCCAGCGCCACGTCCGCGCATATCCCTCGCGCGTACGCCGCAGCTCATGATCCTTCCTCGACAGCTCGAGGCGGATGGCACTGTCCCGCTGGGCGCCGCGGAGCTCCGGCGCTGGGTGCCAGGGCATAGTGAGCACGAGGCTCGCGTTGTGGATCACCGAGGAATCGATGACGATATACTGGCCGAACCCGCCTTTGCTCCTCGGATCATCAGGTTTGCCGGAAGGAAAAATCCTCCTGAAATTCCATTGCCCCCCCTCGTGCTGCCTCAGATAGACGACGGGGTTTCGCGCCTCGAGGTAGGTGAGCAGTATGCGACGATCGAAGATGTCTCGCGCATCGTACCGCACCGTGATCGGCCCCGATGCCACGAAGAGCGAATCCTCGTCGTCGCGTATCTCGAGAGTATCGATCGTCACGCCGTTGAAGAACCCGCCGTGGATGCGGCCGATGTGAACCTTGCCCTTCACTCTCCCGGCGAGCATCGACGCGACCATCTGTCGCACGCGCTCCTGGCCAAAGCCGGTGTGCGTCACGCCGACAAAGCTCAGGCCCGCGATGATCAGGAGACCAACGAGGATTATGGCGCTCGCGATCGCGATGCGGAGACGGCGTGACATCGCCTAGAACGCCTGTCCGATCGCGAAGCTGAAAGTCAGCCGGCTGCGGAAGCTGTTGTCGGCGGCGGGCTTGAACGTCGGAGGACAGGGACCCGCCTGCTGGGTGAGGGTGATCCCTTCGGGCGTGGTCGTCACTTGCGCGAAGAGTTGATTTCCCGGGGTGACGCAGACGAGCTCACCGCCTTGGCGAGTCGCCTCAAAGTAGAGGGGGCCTGCGGGTCTCGCGTAGGGATTGTATCCGATCGCGGCGCGGATAGGACCCACGGGAGAGAACGCAGTAAGCTGCACACCGGGGGTGACCTTCAATTTCACTCCACCCACCTGACTGCCCCGGTTCCACACCTCACCGGCATCGGTGAAAACCGTCCACTGGAGAAGGTCGGGCAGTACGGGACTGCGAAGGCGCAGCTCGAGATTGGCGACTACGAGGGCGTTCCCACCGACAGGAACGACGCGCTGATACGCACCGGTAGTGTCCTGCACTGTGGTCGGCGTAGTTCCCGTGGGCGGAAAAATTTCATATTGGTTGGCGATGTAGATGGCTGAGCCCAATTCATTCTGGTTGAAGCCACGCACAGTCGTCGGACCACCGGCGTAGAGGCGCTCCTGCGGCGGGACGAATCCCGTCGCGCTGCCGAACGTGCGACCAAACACGGTGCCACCGCGGATTCGGAACGCGAGCACGCTTCCGCCGCCCGATCCGATGTATCGCGCCGCATCCGCTACGACCTTGTTGAACTGCAGGTTGCGATTCGAAAGGATTGCCGGCGACGAATGCCGGGCTTCGAACCGGATGACCGACCCACGAGTTGGCGAGAGCAGGCTGTTCGAATGATCTCGTGTCACGGCAGCGCTGAGGACAGCAAGCCTCTGCGTACGCTGAATCTGCACTTGCTCCGCTCTGTCGCAGAGATTGAAGACGGCACAGAACAGCGCGGGATCGGCCTCTGTGCGTCCAAGGTCCATGGAGTACGCGAGGTTGACAGGCGTCCTGGACAATCCTCGCCAGGCGAGCGAAGCCACGCCTCCGATCGCCGTCGTCCTGATGTAAGCGTTGTACTCCGAGACGCGCTGGCTGTAGACCGTGAGGGTGGGAACTGTGCGAAGCCCGAAGAAAACGGGCTGCCTGAGCGTCGCGCCGAGATAGTAGTTGAGGCGATCGCTGTACTGATCGTTCCTCGCCTTGGGGCAAAGTCCTTCGGCGCCGCTGAGTGGCCTCCCGATCCCGATCTTCGAGACGCGCGCATTGATATCGAGACGGCGCGCGCCCCGCCCGAAGTTGTAGTCGATGAACTCGCCGCTCGCGCGGAAGCAGTCGAGCGTTCCGTACCCGACGCCTACCCGCGCTGCGTGCATCGCCGCCTCGGCGAGTGTCGCGCTGAAGGTGATGAGCGAATCGTCAGGGCTCGACGCCGAATCAGGCGAGATGGACACGTGCTGGTAGGCCTCGGTCCGGTACAGCGCGCGCTGCGCATTGAGAATCTCGCTCTCGCGGAACAGCCGCCCCGAATCGAGGCCCATAATGCGACGCACGGTTCTGGTCGGGATCTGCTGATCCTTGCCCGGCAGGGGCTTCACCTCGATCCTGATCGTTCCAATCCTCGTTCTCGGTCCCGGCGTGACCGTGAGCGTATCCCACGCCAGCAGGAGACTGTCGTTCACGGTAAAGCTGTTGGCGGCATCCGCGCGCGGATAACCGTTGTTGTGCAGGCGCTCGCGAATCGAATCGGCGGCCGCGTCCAGCGCGAAACGGTCGAACCTCGCCCCCTCGCGAACCGGCAGATTGCGGACGATCCGCTCTCTCTCCGGCACCGGCTCCAGGCCGCGAACCACGAACGACCTCGTGATGATCGGAGGCCCTTCGCTGATCTTGAACCTGAGCTCCACCGCGCGCGGGGCCAGCTCCTTCACTACTGTATCGACCGTCACCTTGGGATACCCCCGACGACGGTAAAAGATTACCAGCCGGGCGCGGTCGTTGGGCAGCTCGAGCCTGTCCAGACAATGCTTGACAGCAAAGGGAAGGTGGAGGTAACGGCGGGCCCACGCCGAAGGCGTGTTGACTATCGTTTTCGCCAATTCGGCATCGGAAAACGCCGTATTGCCCTCGAACTCCAGGCGGAGGACCTCGAGGTCCCCGCGGTCGCAGCTAATATCCTGGGCCCCGGCGGTACCGGCTGCAGCTAGAGTTCCGAAAAACGCGAGTGCGGTGGCCCCGAGCCGGACTCGGCGCTTCGGTGTCACTCTTTGAGCGCGCGGCTGGCTGGCGGCTGGCCGGGTGGCAGCTCCCGACCGTAGTGGGTTTGCGTCTCCGGCTCGGTCCGGCCGCCGAGCATCCGCTTCGGCGGATCTGTCGGCGCGCGCGCGAGCTCGCCCTGCGGAACGAGTGGCGTCCGCTGGATTAAGAGTTGCACAAGGTAGAAGCCGGCCAAACCCACTGCGACCCCGACACTGACGGCCGGCAGCAGGTCCTTGGCCCCAAGTTGGCGGCGATAATAGTATTCTGCGCTCACGATGAAGCCTCTACCCGGGAATGCGCGAAAGTTCTCGTAGTCTGACCCTTCATGTCAACCGGCCCAACACTCGTATGCGGCGACTTCTTCTCCTCGTAACACCAGCGATTCTTGCCTGCGGCGGCGGCGACGGCGGCTCGGGCCCGACTCGCAACACGATCATCGACTCGCGCGATACCTATGATCCGCGGTCAATGGACCCCGCCCTGTCCACGGATGTTCCAACAGGACGAGCGGTCGCGTATCTGTTCGACGGCCTGACGCGGTTCACTGCCGACGCCAGGATAGTTCCGGGGCTCGCGAAATCCTGGGACATCAGCCCCGATGGATTGACCTACACCTTCCATTTGCGTAACGGGGTGAAATTCCACGATGGCCGCCCCTTCGTGGCGAAGAATGTGATCGCCACGTTCCAGCGCGTTCTCGACCCAGCCACCAAGGGCGGACGCGGCTGGCCTCTGTATCCCGTGAAGGGCGCCGAGGACTACGCGGCCGGACGGGCGACGACAATCGCGGGGCTGTCGAGCACCGATGATTCCACGGTGGTGATCACGCTCAAGGAGGCGCTCGCGATTTTCCCGAAGCTGCTCGCGATGCCGGTTGCTTCGATCGTTCCAGAGAATCCGGCTTCCGACTTCGGCCAGAAGCCCATCGGAACCGGACCGTGGAAGTTCGTCGAGTGGCGCCACGACGACTATCTCAAGTTCGCCAAGAACGCCGAGTACTTCGACGGCGCTCCGAAAACCGATTCGCTGATGGCTCGCATCATCCCGGAGCGCAGCACCGCCACCGCCGAGTTCGAGGCGGGGAACGTCGATGTCCTCAACGTCAACGAGCAGGAGACGCGCAACTGGGAAGCGGATCCCGAAAAGCAGAAGCTGCTGCAGTCCGCGGCGGCGCTCCGATTCTGGTACGTCGCGATGAACGTGACCCGCGGCCCGCTCAGGGATGTGCGCGTCAGGCAGGCGCTCAATTATGCCGTCAACGTTCCGACGATGCTCCAGCAGGTGATGGGCGGACGGGGCAGCGCGGCTGCCGGTGTGATTCCGCCGACCCTGGGCGGCGCGGACACGACGAGGCGCGGCTACACATACGACGTAGCGAAGGCGAAGCAGCTCCTCGCGCAGGCTGGCTTCCCGAACGGAATCGATCTGGAGCTGTGGTCGGCAAACACCGATGCATCGCCGCGCATCGCCCAGACGATTCAGGCCAATCTCGCCGAAGCCGGCATCCGCGTAAAGCTCGTCTCGCGAGACGCGTCGTCAATGCGTGAGGCGTCGCGTAAGGGCGAGACCGACCTCGCCCTGAAGGAATGGTGGGCCGACTATCCTGACGCCGAGAACTTTCTTTTCCCGCTCCTGCACAGCCGTAACAAGGGCGTCGGTGGCAACGTCTCGTTCTGGGGCAACCCGCAGTTCGACCGGCTCATCGATGACGCGCACCGCGAGCAGGACGAGACAAAGCGCAACGCGCTCTATACTCAGGCCGATCAGATCGCGTTCAACGACGCGCCGATGCTCTTTCTCTTCTTCTACAAGGATCTCTACGCCGTGCAGCCGTGGATCAAGGGGTTCACCGTCCCCGCCGTCTTCAGCGGGCAGCGCTGGACCGATGTGACAATCCAGAAGTAGCACGTGTTCGCGTTCATTGTCAGACGACTTGCGCTATCCATTCCGACATTGTTCGGAGTGCTGGTCGTCGTTTTCCTCCTCCTGTATGTCGCGCCCGGCGATCCGGTACAGGAGATGGTCGGGGAAAGGGCCGACGCGGAAACCATCGCGCGCCTGCGGAAAGAGCTCAAGCTCGACGAGCCGCTCATCAAGCAGTTCACCCACTACACGAGCGGCGTGCTCAGGGGTGATTTCGGGAACTCGTACATCACCCAGCGCCCGATAATTCAGGACATTCGCGAGCGATTCCCGAAAACGCTGATCCTCGCCGGCTCGGCGATGCTGCTCGCTTCAGTCCTCGGCATCACCATCGGAGTATTCAGCGCGCGGAATCCCGGAGGCTGGTTCGACCGCCTGGGCCTCGGACTCGCCTATCTCGGGATTTCCTTCCCGGTCTACTGGGTCGGACTGATTCTGATCCTGTTTTTCGCGGTGATACTGCGTTGGCTGCCGCCGTCGGGATACGGGGGCATCGAGTATCTGATTCTCCCCGCATTCGCGCTCGGCTCGCGGTCGATCGCGTTTCTGGCGCGGGTGACCAGGTCGGCGATGCTCGACGTTCTCAACAGCGATTACGTGAGAACGGCGCGGGCGAAGGGACTCGTCGAGCGGGTTGTCGTGGTGCGACACGCGCTCCGGAACGCCCTCATTCCGATCATCACCGTGCTCGGTCTCGATTTCGGATACTACCTCACCGGCAGCATCCTCACCGAGACGATCTTCAGCTGGCCGGGAATCGGCCGCTACGTGGTGAACGCGATCACGCGCCGGGACCTGCCGGCGATCCAGGGTTCCGTGCTCTTTCTGAGCGTGGTGTTCGTTCTCGTCAATCTCATCACCGATCTCGCCTACGCCAAAGCGGATCCGCGCGTAGCATACTCCTAAGTCTCGCCGTGCCGGAAGTAGAGCGGGAAAAGAGTGCAGCGTGGGAAGCGACGCTGCGCAAACAGATCGAGGCGATCGAAAAAGAGTCGGGCGCTACAGCGCTGTCGGTGGCGCTCCACGACGCCGAAACGGGATTCGAGCTCCACTACAACGCCGAGCGCTGGTATCACGCCGCCAGCACCATCAAGGTGCCGATCCTGCTGGGTGTTTTCGCCGCCATCGATCGCGGCGATCTCCTCCCGCATTCGCGCGTTCACGTGCGGAACCGTTTCCTGAGCGTGGTCGAAGGCGTCCCGTTCCGCGTCGAATCGGGCCGCGACGCGAACTCGGCGGTGCATGGCGCGATCGGGAAGATGATGCGAGTGGACGAGCTCGCCTACCACATGATCACGACGAGCAGCAATCTCGCGACCAATCTGTTGCTGGGTGTGATCGGGCCCGAGTCGGTAAACGAAACCCTCCGTGAGCTCGACTTGGACGACGGGCTCGAGCTGCGCCGCGGGGTGGAGGACGAGCTCGCGTTCGAGCACCAGATCAACAACCGGGTGACCGCCGATGGGCTGCTGCGGGTTCTGGTGATGCTGGCCGAAGGCAAGGCGTTCTCGCCCGCCCTGTCGCGGCGGATGATGGACATCCTCCACGGCCAGGAATTCAATCAGGGAATTCCCGCCCGCCTCCCCAAGGGCGCGCGCGTGGCCCACAAAACCGGCGAGATATCGACGATCGCCCACGACGCGGGCGTCATATATCTGCCGAAGCGAAAACCTTATGCGCTGGTGGTGCTCACCGAATGGGACGTCTCGACGACCGGCCGCTCGCGGACGATCGCCGCGATCTCACATTCGATCTACGAGTTCCTGACCCGGAGCCCGGGCGATGAGTGAGATCCCCGGCTTCCCGCTGCGGGTCGTTGACGGCCTGACCCTCCCCACCGAGTACCGTAAGGCCCTGAGGCCGGGCGAGGAGTGGAAGGATGCGACCGGACGGGCCCGGCAGCTCCCACGCTACTTCTACGAGGTTCCGTCCTGGGACTCGGCCATGAAAGTGGAGCTTTCGACCCATTTCCTGCTCTGGGAATTCATCCAGGTGGACGTCCGCGAGGCCCCGCCTCTCAGGACTTTCCCCCGGTACGTTCCGTGCGCTGTAACTCTGCTGGCAGTGTGTCTGGAGAGGTTCAGGGAAGCGGTTGGTACGTTCGTGCACATTTCGGCGAACGGAGGCTATCGCTCACCCTCGCATCGCTTTTCGCGGGATGCCACTCCGCACGCCTGGGGGACAGCCGCCAATGTCTATCGGATCGGCGATACCTACCTCGATAACCGGAGTGCGATCGAGCGCTTCAGCCTCATCGCCCGGGAGACGCTGCCCGGAGTCTGGACCCGCCCCTACGGACAGCCGACGGGATTCGCGGAGGACCATCTCCATTTGGACCTCGGGTACGTGCTGTCGGTGCCGCGGGACGTAAAGAGTTGACCAAATCGCAGCTGAACCGGGATTGAACGAGAGCTTCAGGGTAAGATCAGAGAATGACGCAGCCGAAGAAAAAGAAGGAGCAAGAAAATAAGTCATCCACGAGGGAGCGTATTTCGCTCGCGGCGATCGGCATGGAAGCCGAATTCGCCGTGATCATGGACGGTGTGCAGGTACGTCCGGAAGACATCTTCGGCAGTCCGAAGAAGATCGTTCGGGAGAAGATGATGCACCGCAAGGGGAGATCGTATCACCTTCCTACGGGCGGTGCCGTGTATTTCGATACGGGCGTAATCGAGGTTGCAACGCCGGTGATCGAGATCGAGCGCGGGTGCGCCGCGCGCGCGGGGCGGAATCTCTGGGAAGCCATTCTCTTCGTCCGCCAGGAGCTCGACGCGTGGGAGCAGGCGCACGACAGCGACGTGCAGCTCGCCGGCTTCAGCGCTCACTACAACATCTCGTTCGAGCTGCCGCGCGCCGAGCAGGGCCCGCAACGGACCGTCGAGCAGCTGGCCTATCTGCTGGCGCACATTCTTCCCGCTCCCGTGATGCTGCTGGCGGCGAATCGCCGCTCGACGGGCATCGGCGTGCGCCCCCGCGGCGACCGCATCGAGATCACCGCCGACTTCACGCCCGACGCCCCACTCATGATCGCGACGGCGACGATCATCGTCGGCATCGTGCGCGAGGTGATGAGGTGGCCCCGCTTCGAGATCTCGGCGCTTGAAGACACGGACATTCCGGTGATTCGCGGGTTTCATCCGATGCCCCACACCTCGCGCAAGGGATGGCTGGCGCGCTTCGACTGTTTCCCCAGGAATCCGTTCGCCTGCGACATCGACAGTGACTGGTGGGAGATGGTGGACGGGCGGACGATGACGCTGCGCGGAATGGCCGGCCAGATCACCAAGCACTTCTGGCCGCACATCCGCCGCTTGTCCGACCCATTCACGCTTCGCCTTATCGGGTCGGTGATCAAGGGACGCGCTCCCTCGCTTCTCGACCTCGACGATCGTCCGCCGGGCTACGAGGACGTCGGCCGGCTCTGCACCTGGGACAACCTCTTTCCGGAGCGCGTGCTCCCCC
The DNA here is from genome assembly GCA_041747535.1 of Gemmatimonadaceae bacterium. Taxonomy (GTDB): domain Bacteria; phylum Gemmatimonadota; class Gemmatimonadetes; order Gemmatimonadales; family Gemmatimonadaceae; genus UBA4720. The sequence continues at coordinate 3,061 of JBGTEZ010000168.1, read as the reverse complement.
GCTCGCAGTACGAGCGCGTGCTGATCAAGGCAATCTCGGGCGACAAGCTGCACATGGATGGCGACTGGTACACGCCGACCGGGATGCGCGGGTGGTCGCGCGTCGTATTCAGACGGAAGACCGACAACTCCCGCCACATCTTCTCTCTCGACCATCTCCTCGACCACCTCGGCGAGTGGGAGAGGCCGTATCGCACCGGAAGGCGTGGGAATGGTGCAGGCACGAGATCCCGGTCGGGAGAACAGCGGGCGAGATAACGCAGCGTGTCTGCGTGCCTCAGTCAGCCCGCGTGAACACGAGCACCGCGGGCTCGGGCGCATCGGCCGGATAAATGGTAAAGCGAAGCGTCAGCAGCGGCCCCTGAACTTCATAGCGTGCGTCGTCATATATCGTCTCGCCGGGAAATGCGTCGCGGACCACCTCTGGCGAGTTCGCGCCATAAAAGCGATCCCACGAGACGACACGGGCGGCGTGAAACACCATTCCGTTTCCTTCGATTTCGACTCCGTAGGTACCTTCGGTTCGGAAGTAGCCGGACAGCTGGTCGCGAGGCTGTCCAGGGTAGATGCCGTAGCTTCGAACCTCTGAGGTGAACGTTCCATCGTTGCGGAAGGTGAGTAATCGTTCGTATCGCCCGGACGGGCTACCGGCCTCAGGCGCAGCGGCCCAGGTGCCTTCCAGCGGCCCAACTCCCGGCGCGGTGGCATCGGCGCACGCAGTCACGAACGCAAACAGGACAAGCGAAAAGTGACGAAGAAGTTTCATTAACACTCCGGAATAGGGGTTGCTCGAAAATACCGCAAGGATCTATCCGGCCCGCAGTTTTATTCCATGCGATCACCCGATTCCCCTCAAAAATCCGCCTTGTGAGGCTCAGGCGACTACGGAGCTCGCTTTCGCAGCAGGGCGCGGGCGGGCGCCCCTTCGTGCCCGGCCACCTTCATCGGCAATACGATCACATCGTAGTCGCCGCCGCTGATAGCCTCGAGGGCCAATCCCTCGACGATCGGGATTCCCTTGCCGAGGAGGATCTGGTGCGTCCGGGGCGCCGGCGCGCCGAACTGCTCGATCGAGATGTAGTCGATGCCCACCAGCTTCACGCCGTCGTCGGCCAGCAGCTGCGCCGCGTCCGGCGCGAGGTAGGCGAAATCGCGGTGAAACGTGCCCGACTTCATCCAGCCGCGCGCCGAGCTCCTCGTGCGGAAGATCACGCGCTCGGCTCCCTTCCACTGGTGCCGGTTCAGCTCCGCCGCGTCGATCACCTGCACGCTGTCGTGGACCGTCAACACGCGCCCAGGGCCAATCAGGGATTCCAGCGACACGAGGTCAACCGGCGCGCCACCCGACACGAAATGCATCGGAGCGTCGATGTGCGTGCCACTGTGCGCGCCGAGTGAATAGACAGAGAGAGTGTATCCGTCGCCTTTTCTCATGTCCTTGAGGAAATCGAATTTCATCGGCGCGTCGCCCTCGTAAACCGGCGTGCGCGCCGGGTCGAGCGTGGCCGACACATCGATCCACCCGCGGGCCGAGAACGGCGGCGTCGCCCGCGACGAAGAAACGGCCGGAGTGTCGGAAGAACACGCGAGTGCGCCGAGCATTGCCGCGGAGCCGACGGTCAAACGGTACGAGTTGCCCAGAATTTTCCGCACGTGATCTCCGATCAGACGATGAGACTCAGAAGCAGTGTGAAGCCCAGTCCCGCGACACCAATAATGGTTTCCGCCACCGTCCACGTCCTGAGAGTCTGCGGGACGGTCATGTTGAAGAATTCCTTGATCAGCCAGAATCCGGAATCGTTGACGTGCGAGAGTACGAGAGAGCCGGCTCCGGTCGCCAGCACCAGCAATTCCGCATTTGTCCCCGGTGTCATCAGCGCGATTGGCGCGACGATCCCCGCCGCCGTCGTCATCGCTACCGTCGCCGATCCGGTGGCGACGCGTATGAGCGCCGCCACCGTCCACCCGAGCAGAAGCGGAGAAACCTGCGACCCGAGAGCGACTTCGGCCACCGCCCGGCCCACCCCACTCTGCACCAGCACCTGATTGAACCCGGCACCGGCACCGATCACCAGCAGTATGGTCGCGGTGGGGCCGAGGCAATCGTTGCAGAATTTCATCACCTCTTCGCGGGTGAAACGCCGTGGCTGCCTCAGCGAAAAGAACGAGAAGAGAAGCGCCAGGAGGAGAGCCACGATCGGATTGCCAACGAAGCGCGAAGTCAGACCAGCCGCGCTCGTCGGCGAGAGCGTTGCGTCGGCGGCACTGGCGACGAGCATGAGGATCACGGGGATCAGCACCGTGAAGAGCGAGATCCCGAAGCCGGGCGTTCCCTGCACCGAGTCCGATGTCGCCGAGTCGCCTTCGAGCTGCAGTGCGAGCGGATTGTCGGGCGGAAGCACGATGCGGGGCGACACCCAGGTCGCGAAGACCGGCCCAGCCAGGGCGGCGGTAGGAAGACCGACCACGAGCCCATAGAGAATGGTGCGGCCGACGTCGGCGTTGTACGCACCGACCGCCAGCATCGCGGCCGGGTGCGGCGGCAGCATCCCGTGCACCACCGAGAGACCGGCGACCAATGGTATTCCGATCTTCACCAGCGACATCCCGGTGCGGCGGGCGATGGTGAACACCAGCGGAATCAGTAGAACGAACCCCACTTGGAAGAACACCGGGATGCCGATGATGAACGCGACCACCATGATCGCCCAGTGCACGCGCCGCTCCCCGAACAGGTCGATGAGAGTGGTCGCGATCCGTGATGCCGCACCCGACTCCGCCATCATCTTCCCCAGCATCGTGCCCAGGCCGACGACGATCGCGATGAAGCCGAGTGCCCCGCCTACACCATCCTGGAACGCCTTCACCGCTGCCGCGGGCGGCATTCCGGCGGCGACACCCATCGCGAGCGAAACTGAAATGAGCGCGATGAAGGGATGCAGCTTGAATCGCGCGATGAGCACCACCAGCAGGACGACGGCGATGAGCGCGAACAGGAGGAGGCGTGATTCAGCCGTCATTGCGAGGCGCGGGCAACGAGTGAGGCGACGATCTCGCCGGGC